>OZ245869.1:0-67500 GCA_965229355.1 Rhodospirillaceae bacterium
CCTCACAAAGCATAACGATGCGCCGTATATTCTCTCGACGGGCGTATTGTGCTTCCCGAACCGCTGGCACCTCACCGAGAAAATCGGCAAACCGATGTTAGCGGTGCACGCACCTGTGCCGGAATACGCCGAGAAATTAGCGCCGCAGGTGGATTTCTTTTTGGATCGCTTGCGCCCGGGCCGTTGCTTTAAGCGCGGCAATTGGGGCATTGTCTCAGTGCCAGATCTGCACCTGCCTGATCCTGTACCGCCTGTCAGCCCCACCACCGACACCGATTTTTATGTGCGGCATGAAGGCCAATCGTTCGTGAAACTGCCTGAAACGGGAGCAGTGATTTTCAGCATCCACACCACCGTCACGCCTTGGCGCGATACGTCACCTGAAGACCGCGAAGCTGTCTTGGGCTTTGCCACGTCGCTTGGCCCTGAATGGCTAGCCTATAAATCATTGCACTAAAAAGTAGCGCCGTAAAAAAGAGGGCCCCGCGTTTTCACGCTGGGGCCCTTTCAAGGACAGAGACAACCGTTTGATTTTTGACGAACGACGGTCAGCGCTCGGTTCTAAACTCAACACGCGGGCCAGAGGATTTCACCTCTGGCCCCATGCATGTTTGAGAATGTTGTGTACGGGGTGCTTAAGCCGCAACGTCCGCATTGTTCTGCGCCAAGATCGGTGCAGGTGTGGACTCAGCAGCAGGAGCCGGCGCTTTGATTTTCATGGTCGAGAAGAACGACACAATCAAAGCCGCAGCATACGGGATCGACATGATGCTTAAAGCGGCAACCCACACGAGATCAGCGGGGTCATCGAACTGCGTTGACCACATGGTGCCGAACACAGCGCCAATGGTCAGCACCAGCATAACGGTTTCAGTGCGCGCAAATTGCACAGTCTGTTTCCAGCTGGCCGCATCTTCGCACTTTGGTGTGCGCATGAACGGCATCGAGGATGTGGCCAAACCTTTGATCACGCCCAAGCCCACAGTGTAGGACAGCGACAAGCCGGTCAGCGCCGAGGCAATCGAGCCACCAACGCCGGTGCCTACTTTCGCGCCGTGTAGCCACACGGTCTTGATGGTCTTGATCGTGAACAAGGCCAAAGCCACGCCTGATAATGCGGTCAGCGGCACGTCAAAGTGACGCGGCGCAATGATCATCAAGGCAGACCACAACAACGCCAGCACGCCGAAGATCAACGCAAAGCCGTCTGCAAACCACGGCATCCAACCTGCGAAGAACTGATAGCGCTGCGCAAAGTTTAGTTTGCCGTATTTTGCATCATGCCCGGTGAAGATCGAGCGCCAGTGCTTCTTCATAATCTGCATAGCACCGTACACCCAACGATAGCGCTGGCCTTTGTAAGCCGAATACGTATCGGGCATCAGGCCGCGGCCCATGCTGATCGGCGTATAAAGTGCGGTGTAACCCGCTTCAAAAATACGCAACCCCAGTTCCGTATCTTCGGTGATACACCATTCCGACCAACGACCGACCTGTTCCAGGGCAGCACGGCGCACAACGCACATGGTACCGTGCTGAATGATGGCGTTGTGTTCGTTACGCTCCACCATGCCGATACGGAAGAAGCCAGTGTATTCTTCATATAAGCAGGCTTTGAATAGGCTTTCGTGCGCATCGCGGTAATCTTGCGGTGCCTGCACAATCGCCACTTTCGGATCGGTAAAGCCCGGCAGTACGGTCTTTAACCAGTGCGGAGCCACTTGATAATCGCTGTCGATGACGCCAACGAACTCAACCGTCGGGTCGGTCAATTCCAGGGCCTTGTTCAAGGCACCAGCTTTGAAGCCCTTCATGTTTTCGAAGTGATAGAAGCGGAATTTCTCAACTCCTAAAGCTTCGCAGTGCGCTTGCACCGGACGCCACAGCGCTTCTTCGGACGTGTTGTTGTCCAGGATGATCACTTCAAAGTTCGGGTAATCCAAACGGGCCAGCGCATTGATGGTGTCGATCACCATTAACGGCGGTTCGTTGTGGATCGGCACGTGGATCGAAACGCGCGGGAAGTAATCAAGCTTGCCGCTAATCTCGGGCAGGCGTTTCTTGCGCCACAAGCTCAAAGCCCACTCGGCTGTTTCGGTCAGCAGCAGTACAGCCGTGAACATACCCGCCGGTATGATAATCCCTGAGGCAATCAGCGTGCCCACATCAACATAACGCAAGCTCGAAGCATCGACGATAAACAAGGCGCCTGAGACGACCACGCCAACCACGCCACCCACCAGCAGATAGCCGCGCACGCTGACTTTCGGCAGCATCACAAAGACAATCAAACCCAGGATGAACGATGCAGCCGCAGCCGTCATGGCGTAGGTGCGCCAATCAGCAAACGACGAGAGCGAGCCTGTGAATGGGAATTTAAACGTGCCCTCGGCATCTAACATGCCCCAATAAGCACCCACGGCACCTTCCTGACCGGCCGAGCCCTTCCACGGCTGGTCGTAAGCTTCCATGATGTAATAATCGTAGTGCTTATGGGCAGCCAAGTTGAAGAACGAGCGCAAGAACGCCGCTTCAAACGCCGGTGATGGGATAGCGCCCTTCTTCACGCGGCCTGATGATGGCCAGCCGGTTTCACCGATAATGATTTTCTTGCCCGGAAATTTCTTTTCGGTCAGCTCGAAGCTGTCGGTGATGTAGTTCATCGACTTTTCAAGAGCGACACCTTCCCAGTACGGCAGCAAGTGAATGGCCACAAAGTCGGCTTCGTTCACCATTTCCGGTTCGCGCAAGAACGCGCCCCAGATGTCGGCCGTGCCCAGTTCAACGCCAGGAACGGTGATGCCTTCGCGCACGCGTTTAATGTAGGCGTTCAGTTCTTCGACAGTCAGTTCGGCGCGCACGCCCACTACTTCGTTACCAACGAATACGCGGTCAACTGTGCCTGGGTTATCGTTGATGGCTTTCAGCGCGCGTTCAATTTCAGCATCGTTGCGCGCGAAGTTGTCGCCCAGCCAGATGCCCAGTGCGACCTTTAAGCCGTATTCTTTCGCAATGTACGGAATACGGTCTTGGCCATAGCCAACCGTGTACGTGCGAATACGTTTGGTCATTTGAGAAAGCTGCTCGAGGTCGCGACGGATCATCGCCTCGGTCAAGCTGTTGTCCTTATCGTCTTCCGTATAGAAGTGCGACGGGCTGTACGCTAAGCCGCCGATCTCGCCTTTCCAATCCGGAGCCGACAGGGGTTTATCGAGCGACATCCAGAATGCCGCGGACCCGATACACACCGCTAACAAGGCAACAAGGATTCTCATTTTTTTAAAGCAGCTTTCTCTGCTGAAGTCTGAAGTTGTTGGTTTTCCGTCCAGTTCCGAACTTGCACATGCTTCATGGCAAACGCGTGGCCAGCGAAAGGTTTCTTTATGTGGGGGTGGGGTTTTGCGGAACGGAAAGCGTCAGCGTCCGACAAATCACCAGGGTGATCATCAGTGCGACAGCTTCTTCAGACAGAACTGTGAGCGAGGGATGCGAGGCCCTGATCACGGCGGGGTTTATAGCAGTGCCATCAGAAACGACAACTGTTGCAATGTTAACGATTATTGAGATGGTCGTAGCCCAGCAATTCCGCCATTAAGGCGAGATTGTGGCAGCAATTTTATTGCACATATAAGGGGGTAAAACGTAAGGAAAATAGTGCGATGCAAAATATCAGTTTTGCGACGCAATATGCCGATTCGGGGATATCGGTTTGCGGCTAGGTATGGGATAGACCGGCCTATGCTCAGTTATCGACACGCTTTTCACGCTGGCGGTGCCGCCGACGTTCACAAACACGCAGTTCTGACCCTGCTGCTGGACCACTTGGCCAGCCGCGAGAAGCCGTTCTGCGCGATCGATATATATGCAGGCCGTGGTATCTATGGGCTCAACAGCGAAGAGGCCCAAAAGCGCAAAGAATTTGCCCATGGCATCCGGCGCGTGATTGGCGACCCGAACCGCCCGGCCCTGCTGAACAGCTACTGGCGGGCGGTCGATAAGCTAAACCCCGACGGCACAAGTGCCGCCAAGCTGGCCCGCTATCCCGGTTCGCCCCAATTGATGCGCGACGCGATGCGCAAAGACGATGCACTCATCGTCAATGAACTGCACCCGGTCGACCATGAAGAGCTGACGCGCTGGGCTGGCGAAGACAAACGCATCCACGTGCACAAGCGCGATGCCTTAGAGGCGCTGATAGCCCTAACCCCACCGCAAATTCGGCGCGGGTTGGTGTTGATCGACCCTGCTTACGAAGTCAAAACCGAATACGACACGCTCCCTGCTGCGATTGCCACGGCCTTCAAACGCTGGCCGCAAGCGACCTATGCGATTTGGTACGCGGTGTTGCCCGAGAACCGCCATTCCCAGATGCGCAAAAAACTGCTCGATCAAATTCCGGCAGATATTTTAGAAACCGACTTCGAATTGGGCCGCATGAAATCGTACCCCGGCATGCAAGCGTCGGGCATGTGGATCATCAATCCGCCGTGGCAGATTGATCAGAGCATCCGAGAAGCTAGTGATTGGTTAGCGAAGTGGCTGGGCCAAGACCGCCCTGCCCGCCACACCATGACGTGGCTGCGTAAAACCGACTCTTAAGTCCAACCCTAAGTTCCCCTGGGTTTGATGCTACGTTTTACAGCAACCGCTGTCAGCGGATCTTCAGGCCAGATGTGGCGCGGATAACGCCCACGCATTTCGCCGCGCACTTGCGGGTACACATTTTTCCAGAAGCTCGTTAGGTCAGCTGTGACAGCAATGGGCTTTTGACCCGGCGAGAGTAAGTGCAGTGTGACGGGCACTTTGCCGTCAGCGATTTTGGGTGTTTCGGTGAGACCAAACACCTCTTGCAGTTTCACATACATCGCAGGGCCACCGGCACCCTCATAATCCACGCGGATGGATGAGCCCGATGGAACATCGAGGTGTGTCGGCGCAACTTTATCGAGGCGCTTTTGTTGATCCCACGATAACTGGGACTTAATGGCTTCGTACAAATCGAGTTTGGACAAATGCGCCCGGCGCATAAATCCATCAACATAAGGGGCTAACCAATCTTCCAGCGTGGCGGTTAAGCCATCGTCGGAGAAATCCGGCCACTCATTGTTCGTATCGTTCGTTTTCGCAAACATCACGCGACGTTGAAAGCTGCGCACACCATCAGTCCAGGGCAGCACGTCCAATCCCATCGACCGCACACCTTGCAAAAAGGCTGGTGTGGTTTTTTCCGGCGGCACTTTTTGCAGTGGCTTATCTTCGAGGATCAACGCGCCGAGGCGCACTTGCTTGGCCGCGATCACCACTTCGTTTTTCGTATCCCACGCCACGACTTCGTCATCGACGATCTGATCTTCAAATGTCTCTTCGATTTCAGCGCGCGTTAAAGGCGCTGCCAAATAAATACGCGCATCCTTCGCCGCACCGTCTAAATGCGCGATGGCTAAGTATTCTTCGGCTGCTAATGACTGCGTTTCATCAATGAACGCCCCACCGCCACCGCTCAGTCGATAACGCCCACGCGCGCCACGGCGCTGCGCAATACGGTCAGGGTATGCAAGCGCGGTCAGTTGCCCGGTGTGCGCGGGAGACCGATCACCTTCAGGCACTTTGACGATGCCACGGTATTGACGGGCGGATTGCTTCACGCGTTCCAAAGCACCGCGATTAACTTGCACAGAACCGCGTTCGCGTACATCGCCTAAAATTTCAACACGCGTGCGTAAATCAGGATCACGGGTACCCACCACGATATCGCGCTCGGCCAACAAAGCCGCGATATCGCACGCCGTAGACCCAGCGCCCAACTCAAGCCCGCGATGCACCAAGTGCGCCAAGCGGGGATGCAATGGAAGCGCCGCCATAGCGCGACCTTCAGGTGTGATGCGACCCTGTCCATCCAGCGCGTCTAAACTTTTCAGAAGGTCCACGCCTTGCGCGTATGTGGCTGCTGGTGGCGGTGTGATCCATGACAGTGTGAGCGGATCAGTCACACCCCAGTTGGCAAGATCAAGCGCCAGCGGCGCTAAATCCGCTAACTGCACTTCGGGCGCATCGAACGCAACCAAAGCTCTATCTTCCGCTTCGGTCCAGAGGCGATAACACACGCCTGGGCCTAAACGCCCCGCCCGGCCCCGGCGTTGTTCCGCCGATGCGCGAGATACACTGACCGTCACAAGCTCTGACATGCCCCGGCGCGGATCAAAGCGCGAGACGCGTTTTAAGCCGCTATCAATTACAATACGCACGCCTTCGATGGTCAGGCTGGTTTCGGCAATGGTTGTGGCCAGCACAATTTTACGCGTGCCCGGCGGTGAGGGTGCCACAGCCGCGTTCTGATCTTTCCACGACAGCGCGCCATACAAGGGCCGCACATCGACATCGTTGGGTAAATTCGCATTCAGCAGCACATCGTTGGTGCGGCGAATTTCAGCTTCGCCCGGCAGAAACACGAGGATACTCCCCTCATCAGTATCGAGCGCTTGGCGCACGACAGACGTAACATCTTTCTCGAGCGGGCCTTGCGTGGCCTTTGGGAGAAAGCGCGTTTCAACCGGATAAGGTCTATGCGCGCTTTCCAGCACAGGCGCATCACCAATCAGTTGGGCCACCGGCCCTGTATCAAGTGTCGCGGACATTACCAGCAGGCGCAGATCGGGGCGCAAGTTCCGTTGCACATCCAACGTCAGCGCCAGACCTAAATCCGTATCCAAACTGCGTTCGTGAAATTCGTCAAAAATAATCGCGGCCACGTCGGCCAAATCAGGATCGTGTTGCAGGCGACGATTTAAAATCCCTTCCGTCACCACTTCAATGCGCGTGGTTTTCGAGACTTTTGATTCCAACCGTACGCGATACCCCACCGTCTCGCCGACCGGCTGATTGATGGTATCGGCCATGCGCTCAGCCGCCATGCGCGCAGCCAACCGCCGTGGCTCAAGCATCATGATCTTGCGACCTGCCACCCACGGCTGATCCAACAGCGCCAATGGAATGCGCGTGGTTTTGCCTGCGCCCGGTGCAGCCACTACCACAGCAACATTGCGATCACGCAACGCCGCTTGAACTGGCGCAATCAGCGCGTCGATAGGAAGGGAAGTCATCAAAACAGTCCGCCGTTTTATTTCTTTTCGGCCGCGACTTTATCTTTAAGCGCTTTGGCGCGCATGGCCAGCGACGCCTTTTCTTTATCTTCTTTTTCTTTGACCGCAGCGGCACGAGCCGCATCTTCCTGTTCTTTGCGCGACTTCATCAAGCTCTTTGACGTATCGAAACGCGTAGCCAAAAATCGATAAGTCTTGCCCATCAAGTCCTGCACGCGCCCGCCTTGAGCAGGGTTCAAATCCGACCACGCGCGCACCAACGGCGTCCATTTCATTTGCAGATAGCGCAACGTGTCGCGTTTTTTGCGGATTTCTTCGATCTGCAAATCCAGGTTTCGCATCGCCGTCACAATATCGCTGGTCTGTGCATCTAAGTCATCGAAGATGGCCTGGTATTCGTTAACACCTTTGCGCATCAGTTGGCGCACGCGCTCAACAGTGTCAGTAATCCGAATATCGCCTGAAAATTTAGTCTGCACCTGCTTTAACTTCACCACGATACCGGGCACGACCGCTAACGCCTCGCGCAAGGCTTCGATGTAGCAGAACTCACGCGTCAACAATTCCATCTTCTGCAACACAGGTTCAGTATCGTCTTCCTGCAAACCCAAACCAACTGCAGCGGTCTTGAAGGCTTGGCGTAGCTTGGCTTTACTTTCTTTTTGCGCCAGGAAGGCATTCAGATCTTCCGGTGTTTTCAGTTGTACCGTCATTTCTTTTTCGATCAGGCCGATCAATTGCGCTTCCAAACGGTGGCGCGCGATGGTTTTGTGCTTGGGCGACACCATCCACGAGGATGAACCATCTAAAATTTCGTTGGGGATTTTATCGCCGTTGCGAATATCTTCGACGAAGTTCAAGGCCTTCACCACGGTCGCCAGCAGCTTGTCGTCGTGGCTATCGGCTTCAACATTGAACTGGCGGCGTAGCGCTTTTAAGCGCAACTGCCCTTCCATGTCGCCGAGGTCGACGACCATCACTGGCTCATCCAAAGTATCGGGTTTGAAGAACCGCGCCTTGGGAACCTTGAAAACTTTGTTTTGAAAATCGAAGTGCGTGGTGCGCAGCACCGGGTCGGCCGCGTTCTCATCGAACGTCGCCGGGGTTGGTGGCGCTGGTGGTGCCGCAGGTGGTGTTGCGGTCTCAGCCTCTGGAGCTGGTGGTGTGTCCGCCGTCAAAAAATCCACTCCACTCACTCTAAAATTAAGCTGCCGCCAGACTGGCTTCTGACTGGCCTAAGTTCAAATACTTTAGCCTAAATTTCGCGGAGCAGAACGTTCAATTGCGATCATTTTTTCGAGACCATGACGCATTTCAGACATAATAAACTCGGCCTTTTTGGCCGGGCTACCCACGTTGCGGCGCGGAAACGTTTTCGTCCAGGCATCCATCTTCACGGTCATGGCGCAGAGGACACCGCCAATTGTGGTATGGTAGGAGGTAATCATGGCTTCCACCGCGCGGAACTTTTCGGCGGAAATATTCGTCCACATGTCTTTCGTGCTGCGGTCAAAGTTTTCGAAGCGCATCACAATGGCCGATGTGAGGTTAGTGAACACGTTTTCCATCTGGGTGGCGGTGTTCATGAACATCGGGTTGTTCTTCAACTGAAAGCTCTTTCGCAGCTCTTTCAACTCAGCCAGGAAGTCCTCGATTTGCGATTGGATCGAGTCCAGGCACTGGCGGTAATACGACAGCGACAAGAAAATGTCGGCGTAGTCTTCCAAGAATTTCGGAATCCCGATGATCTCGATGCCCAGCTTACTGGCCATGACGTTCAATTTTTCTTTGGCTTTGCGGATATCGGGGTCACGGAACAACTTCACCACGTCTTCGAAGGTTTCGATGTTGGCTTCCGAGCCATACACTTCCATCAGCAAGGGTCGCGTAAACGAGCGCATGTACGATGAAAGCTGCTTGGTCTTCTCGGGCGACAACTTTAAGGCGTCAGAGCTGTTCACTGGAATGTCGTTGGCGCGCAACAGAATGCGTAAACTGTAAACGTCGTAGCTGTTCAGCGTGGCCAGCTTTGTCAGCAGCAGAATGTCGGGGTGCGCTGTGCGGTTAGGGTACAAATCACGCCCTACGCCATCGACGTCTTTCTGGCCCGAACCTGCACCACCGATGTCTTTATAAAACTCGATCACGCTTTCCAGGCGTGCGCTTTTAATCATCAGCGCGCGCTTTAAGAACGGATGCTCCACCGGCATTGTCGACAACGGCAGAATATGCATCGCATCGCGAAGCTTCGCGAGCTCGTCATACTCCTCCATCGTTGTCGGTTTATCCGAAGCCATGTTGTTTTTTTATTATGTCGTTTGAACTAAGGCTGTAGCGCAGACGTGTTTATACGCCCCGGCCAATGAACCATATCGGCCAGAGCGTGTGGATATATTTAATAGCCCGCTTAATTGAGCGGCGAGCGATAAAAACCTAGAGAGGCCCCACAGCATCCTCAATTTTGTCCTTCAGCGCGTCTGCGGTGAATGGCTTGACGATGTACCCTGAAACACCAGCCGCTTCCGCTGCGGCCATGAATTCCTGATCGTCTCGCGACGTCACCAAAATAAACGGCGTATTTTTCAATACGTCGTCTTTACGCACTTCTTGCAACAGTTCTAACCCCGTAACTGGCTCCATGTCCCAATCGGACAAGACCAGCCCATAAGACTTCTGGCGCATCATATTTAAAGCTTGCGCGCCGTTCTCCGCCTCATCCACCTGTTTTAGGTCGAACTTCTTTAACAAGTTCTTCATGGTCAGCCGCATGGGAAGAAAATCGTCGACGATCAGGATGTTCATATTCCGGTCGACCGCCATGCTCGCCCTCCGTTCGTACCGCCATTCAGGGTATAGCCAGAGGGGTGAGAACGTGGCGGACCCCAAGGCTCTTGCGTCCCGATAGGGTGGTTATTCTCAACCATAAATGTCGGATATTCAAAGAGAATTTGCCATTTTTGGGGTTCCCCGCGATCACGTGAGGCGGAGCATAAGGTTTCGCTCAGAGGGACAAAATGTAGGGTTTAGGAGCGATACGATGACCGATGCTTTGGGCTACCGGAAGAAATTCGGGGTTTTAGGCCCCTCTACCAACACTATTGTCCAGCCGGATTTTGACGATTTGCGCGTTCCCGGCGTTACCAACCATTATAGCCGCATCTTCACCCCCAATAGCCGCGCCATTTCGAACGAGACGTTCATGGCAGGTACGCAGAAGATCGCTGAAGGCGTGATGGATGCCGTGCGCAGCGTGATGACCTGCGAACCGCACTACATGGTCATGGGCATGTCGGCTATCACCTTCTACGGCGGCGCCAAGGGGGCCGACCAGTTCGAGAAGATGGTCACCGACGAGTCCAAAACCGGTGTATCGATCGGCAGCCATGCCTGCACCGCAGCCTTGAAGGCTTACGGCTCCAGCATCAAGAAAATCGCGTTCATGTCGCCGTATTACCCCGTCGCCAACGCCGAAGTGGCCCAGTACTTCAAAGAAATGGGCTTCACCACCGTCCGTGACGTCCCCATGCAGGCCCCCAGTTGGACCGGCATTGCCGAACTGACCACCGAACGTTGCCGCGAAACCTTGAAGCAACTCGATGGCCCGGATGTGGACGCTATTGTGCAGGTTGGCACGAACTTGAGCATGATCCGCTTGGCTGCCGCCGCCGAGTTGTGGCTGAACAAACCGGTGATCGCGATCAACACCGCCACCTACTGGCACGCCCTGCGCGCCAACGGCATCAAAGACAAAAAAGAAGGCTTCGGCCGCCTGCTGAGTGATTTCTAAAAAGCAGCGTAGACATTCTGAAATGCAAAAAGGCCCCGTTAATGCGGGGCCTTTTTTTGTTGTGTGCAGAATTCGCCAACAAATTGATCAGCGTCAAAGTTCCTGGCGCGGGCAGGTCTACTGTCGTCCTCAGACAAGAATAAAAACTTTAAGGACGCCAGTCATGAGCACCGTTGCTAGAACTTTATCAGCGCTCACCATTTTAGCTGCCTGCATGGGTTCAAGCACCGCAGTTTATGCGGCGGAAAGCCGCGCGGGTGAGTGGTTGATCCGTGGCCGGGTATTGTCAGTTCAACCTGATGAGAGCAGCACCATCACACCCATCGGCGGTGCAGCTCATGCGGACAACAGCGTCGTCCCAGAGGTAGATTTTACATACTTCCTCACGAACAACCTGGCCGCAGAACTGATCGTTGCCGTTACGAAACATGATGTGGAAGCGCGTGGTACAACACTGGGCCGCGTCGATTTAGGTGACGCGTGGTTACTGCCACCGACATTGACGCTACAATATCACATCTCGCCCCAGGGCGGTGTCGATCCTTATGTGGGGGTCGGCGTGAATTACACGACATTCTTTGACGCCAAAAAAGGCCCAGCCCCGATTACCGCGATCCACTACAGCGACAGCTTTGGCATCGCAGCCCAAGCAGGCATGGACGTGCGCCTAGATGAAAGATGGGTCATGAATTTCGATGTGAAGAAAATTTGGCTGAACACGGATGTGAGAATCAACAACGGCGCGATTAATGCGAGTGTTGATCTTGATCCGTGGATCGCTGGCATTGGCTTCGGCTATCGATTCTAAAAAAACCAGCAGGAGAATTCATCATGCCATCTCCAACTCCGAAATCGCGTACGCGGCCGGCCCGGAAACAGGGCTCGCTGCTCCCAACATCCCCCAGTCGGCGGGTCCAATCCGTGTGGCTCTTAACAGTGGATGGCGCAAGAGCGCAGATCTACGCTATAGCGCCGGACACTTTCCGACCGACCGCGCTACGCGATGGATCATTTAAGCAAAGCAATCGACCGAACCGCGCTATCGTAAGCGATGGTCCCGGACACAGGGGCCACGCAGGGAGCGGACGACGGCATGCCTTAAGCTTGCGCAGTGACCCACATCAGCAAGCAGAAACAAACTTTGTGAAGACTGTCACAAGCCACGTTAATGGCGCATCACGTGATAAACGGTTTGATCGCCTCATCATTGCCGCACCGCCAAAAGCTATCAAAGATGTGCGCGGCAGCTTAAATGCAACAACACAGAAAAAAGTTGCGCTTGAAATCACACACGAATGGACAAAGTTGGGCGTGCGCGAAATCCAACGACGTCTTAAAGGCGCAATGGCACCAGGATAACGCTGCCAGACCAACGCTGACCGTGCACGATGTTCTCGCAAAAAAGGCCCCGCATGACGGGGCCTTTTCTATTGGGCTTCATTGAAGCGAAAACTACTTCGTTGTCGGCAGTGGCAGGTCCGCATCACCCAAAATGAGGCGCTTGGTGTATTCCGGTGCGATAAGGTGGCAGTAGCGCACACCGCGAAATCTTTCGGGGGCGGCGGCAAACAAAACATTGGTCCACGTCACATACAGCGATTTCGATTTTAAGTGCATCTTGGCTTCGGGGCCACGCCACACATAATCGTAGTCGGACACAAAGTTCACACCCATGTAAACCGTTTCGTCCGGTTCGATAACGATGTTGTCACGGGGAATTTTGACTTTCGCCTTTTCGGCGTCGGTCAAAGCCGCATACACCGCATCCGTTTGCAAACGGTGGATGTCTTGGCACATCTTATCTCCGGTCGCGGCATCTTTGCCCCAACGCTCTTGCAAGTGATCAGACGTTTTGGTTTTGCATGAAATCCGCAGAGGGCGGCCTTCGCTGTCTTTCAACACGAACTGGGCCAACTCAACCGGATCAACTTTCAGCTTTGATTGCTTGAAGCCTTCGTAATCGGGGTAATTGATGTTGTTGACCTTCACCGTGGTGCCGGTCAGATCGCGCTGCACACGCTCGCAATAATCTTTATCGGTCACTGGTCCGGTTGATGCAGGTTTAGCTGTATCAGTCGCAGGTGCAGACGCCGCGTCTTGAGCTTGCGCCGCGCCGACAGCCAACCCCGTCGCCATAACAGCCAATACAAAAATCTTATTCATTCGCGTGTCCCCTCATCGCCCCATACCGGGGCCCACATATAGGCTTTGTGACGGGAACCTTAGTCGGTCCCCCGCCCTCCCTGCAACCAACCCGCCAAAGGGTTTTGCGCGATTGACCGAAATGTGAAGCCACATGCTGGAATATGAAGATTACGAAACAAACCTCAAAATGGCCCGTTGGCATATGTGGAACAAACAACCTCGGAGTTTCACCTATGCGTCTTCGTATCCTTTCACTTGTTGCGGCCCTCGGCGTTTCAAGCACCGCCATGGCTGCCTCGTCATTTTATGATGGCCGCTATACCGGCAGCGCCCGGCCCACATCGCGCGGCATCGGGTGTGAACAGTTCTCGCTAAACCCCATGCTGATTAGTGCGGGCACCATCAGCAGCTCAGCCGGCGGTGATGCGAAGGTAGAGGGCGTAGTGGCTGATGATGGCTCCGTTACGGGGCGCATCGCCCGGAACGGTAAACCGGGCGCTGACTTTGAAGGGCGTTTTGAAAACGGATTTTTCCGGGGCCGTATTATCAGTGACACCGACCGCTGTGACTGGGCTGTGAAGTTCGACTTGGCGAAATCGACATCTGATTAAACATCATTCTGCGAGCACGCCTGATGTTCGTACACGCATCACATCTATAGCGGCTTACTCTGGGGATATGACGATCCATCCAGAGGGAGCTTTTCATGTCGAATGATCTTTCACACACTGGTTTATCACGGCGCGATGCTGTCGCATTGACAGCTGCGGCATTCACCGCATCGACAGCAGAAGCAAAAGTGTTAGAGCCCGCTTCGGCAAAGTCACTCGGGCTTAAAGCGGATGGCCTAAAACTGCTTGATGACCGCATGGCCGCGCTGGTGAACAGTGGCAAGCGTGCAGGCATGGTCTATGCCGTCGCACGCGGCGGCAAGTTGGCCGTGCTGAAAGCCCAAGGCTGGCGCAACCTTGAAAACAAGGTGCCGATGACCACCGATACCATCTTCCGTATTTATTCCATGAGCCGCGCTGTTACCGGAAGTGCGCTGTTGTCGCTGATGGATGAGGGCAAATTCCAGTTGGATGATCCTGTCGCGAAGTTCATCCCTGAAGTCGCGAACATGCGCGTAATCAAAGAAGTCTTGAACGGCGTGGTGACGGCGACCGTGCCACAAGAAGCCCCCATGACCCTGCGGCATTTGTTTAATTACACGTCGGGTCTTGGATATGGCCCCGCATGGCCATCGGGCGTGGGCATTCAGCAGCGCGATATTTTGGCGCTGAATCAAACCACCGCCGAAGGTATTGCGAAGCTGACAAAGTATCCGTTGCTATGGCAACCCGGCGCCAAGTGGCGTTACGGTTTCCACTCTGATGTACTGGGCCGTGTTGCAGAAGTTATCTCGGGCAAGACACTGCCTGAGTTGGTACGCGAGCGCGTGACCAACAAGTTGGGGATGACCGACACCGGCTTCTGGGTTGAGGAGCAAAACCAAAAAAGATTCGCAGACGTGTACCGCATGGGTGAAGACGGACGCGGTGATAAGCTGGTGAACGGCACGGCCATGGCCCCACCCTCCAGCAGCTATTTGAAACCCGGCACGTTCTTCTCAGGCGGTGGTGGCTTAACCTCAACCGCGATGAACTATTTGCGCTTTGCTGAAATGCTACGCCAAGGCGGCACGCTTGATGGAACACAGATTTTGAAGGCCGATACGGTGAAAGCCATGACCACCAATGCGCTGACGCCCAAGCAAGGTGGCGAGGTGTATTGGAACGACGAATACGCCATCGATATTTTTAAAGGTTATGGCTGGGGCTTGGCGTTGGGTGTGCGCTTGCCTGATGCGCAAGCGCCAACGCCGCACACAGTGCCTGGTACAGCGGGTGACTTCGGGTGGTATAGCCTGGCCAACTCGGTGTTCTTTGTGGACCCGTCCGAAGACATCAGCGCCGTCGCACTGTGCCATTACCAAGGCCCCGGCGAGCGTGAGATTGGCGCAGCTTTGCGTGCCGGTGTTTATGCAATGCTCGGCCGTTAAAGAGTTCGGGCGTTAACAGGCGGGGCAAAATCAGGGCAGATCAACACGCGGCGAAACAAAACGCAGCGAGGTCGCGTTATTTCCAGAGATGTAAATATCTCTCGGAGATCAATATGCGCTTCGCTCTGATTGCCCCACTAGCCCTCTTTACCATTATCGCAGCGGCAGTTCTTTCAACAGCTCAGGCGGCCAGCGCTGTCTCATCCAAATTCGACGGGCAGTATAACGGTGTTGCAGTGCCCTCGCCTGGCGCCAGTGCCCTAGCGTGTCAGGGCTTTGCACTCGCCCCGGTGAGTATCAGCCAAGGCGCCTTGAGCAGCGAGGGTGTTGGCGCACACGTAGAAGGCTTCGTGACCGAAGAAGGATTTGTGACCGGCAAGCTGACCCGGCCTGGCAAAAACCCCTCGACGTTTGAAGGGCGTTTTGTGAACGGCAAATTCGCGGGTGGTGTCATTGATGACACCGAGCGTTGCTCATGGACTGTGAGCTTCTAGACTGTAAATTTTTAAGAAGCTCTTTCTCAGAACGGCAGCTTTTAAGAACTGAGTGTGCAACTAACACCTTACACAAAGCCCCTCACCTCCTGTAACCTGTCGTCAGGGAAATGGTTGTTAGGGGGGTGGGTATGCGATTTGTTTTTATGGCGTGTGCTTTGATCTTGGCGTCACCGGCCTTCGTTTCATCAGCCGCTTTCGTTTCACCAGCGATGGCAAAAAACCCGATCTCACCGGCGTTCGACGGTTCCTATATTCCGCGCATTACCGGGGTTGAGGGCATGAGCGGACCCACGTGCCAACCGTTCACGGTGGCCCCTTTAAGTATTACGGGCGGTCATCTGATCAGTTCCGCGCGCGGCGGATTGCTGAACGGCATTGTCACAACAGATGGTTTCGTGACGGGCTACTTGGTTCGGACCGACAAGTCCCACGTTACGTTTGAAGGCCGCTTTGTTGATGGCGCATTTTCAGGCGGCATCGTCGAGGGTGCCTGCGCTTGGACTGTTCATCTCGAAAAACAGTAGCCCCCATCTTGTCGTCCTCGGACGTGATCCGAGGGCCTTGGTTCGTCATTCGTCCGTGGTCTTCGTCGGATTTCCAAAACGCTCAATATCGGCGAGCGCCTCTAGCGTTGCGCTTGTGACACGCCGGTGTTGCTCGGTCATATCAATGCTTGGCGCCCAGTCTTCCTGATATCCGCCGCTGTTGAATGAACCGAAATTCATATGAATGCCGCCGGCGATCGCAACCCAGTGACTCCTGCTCGGGAATAAGCCGCGTTGCTTTTCAAAGCTCGCGGGCGGCAACCCAGCAGGTGTCGCGCGGTGAATGTGCCAGACGGGTTTTGGAAAATCGGCCAGCGTTGCGAACGCTGGGGGGAAAGCGTCCCAAATCACCACACCGGCCAAGGCATCGGGATTACCGTGCGCGTACACCCCTGCCGCTGCACCGCCCACCGAATGCCCCATAATGACCCAGCGGCGAATATCCGTGTTGTCAGCCATCACTTGTTCCGCGCGGCCGGTGGCCAGAATGGCCAGATCAAACGGCATTGGCACCAGAATGACGCGGTAACCGGCGGCTGCGACGGGACGCAGGGTCGGCAGATAGCCGCGCAGGTCCGTGTAAGCGCCGGGATAGAAAATCACGCCCATGCGCTCGGGCACCTGCTGCGGCCGCAGCGTCATGAAGCGCCCGGTCTCGACCCGAACGCTGTCATCGGACACCGCAGCAGCAATTGCGGCAGGGGATGCATCGGCATAACGCGATTGGCGCTGCAGCCACAGCGCACCACCCCCCAGGATGGCGAGAACGAGAAGCGTGGCCAACGCCCAACGCAGAATACGCATGTGAGGAACTCCACCAAACTTTAGCGCGAGGCTTTTTGCTTTGAAGCTTTTTGATTTGAAGCGGGGCGAATATCGTTGATGCCCCAGAACTCAAGCTCACGCTCGAACGTCCACAGCGGATGCACACGCTCCAGATCGGCAAGGTCAGCGTTGTCAGCAAAGTCATAGCCGTTGCCGCGTGCGTTGTACCATTCGGCATAGCGCAACGGGTAAATCACCTCCTCCGAAAACCGCCCCAGAATTTTCATCAGCCACAGCGGGAATTGACGATACTTGAAGCGCGTGCCGTGGCGGTTGCAGCGCTCGGCAATTTCGACAAGTTGGTGCCCCGTCAGCGCGCTGGAGGCAATCGACAGATCTTCGTTGTCGAAGACATCCGGATACTGGAAACATGTGCCGACCCATTTTCCAACATCGCGGACGTCGACCCAGTTGACCAGGAAATCAGGGTCGGTAATGCCCGGAATGTTGCCTTCCGTGATCATGGTACGCGACAACTGGCCGCTACCACGGAAGTGCTGTTGGGCCGTGTAGTCAACGCGGTGCATCGCGTAATAATAAGCTGGGCGGTAAATACACGTCACGTTGATGCCTTGCCCGCGCAGAAAATCTGATAAGCGCAGCTTCTGATCGATCCACCATGGAATCGGCGGGGTCGCGTCCGCAAGGCCAGTGACCTTGTCGGTCGGAAATATCAACGTGATCACCTGCTTCACGGATGGCGTTGCCTTCAGCGCCGCAACAGCCGCCATCACCTGACGCATCACGACAGCGCGTCCACCGACAGGGTCATTGCCGTGATTGGTCAAGCGTCCGGCGCGGCTCGTATTGGCGGTGTTATACAGCACAACGCCTGCGCAATCGGCAAATGCAGCAGTCAGGGTTTCAACCGAATTCATATCAACGCCAGGATGGAGCGTCAGCAAGCCCGGTGCTTCAGCTTCTGTGGCTTTGAACAGCGCTTCCAGCCGTGCTGCGGCCTGGGTCCCCGGTGTGCGATAAAGGGCACGCACCCGAAAGCGCTTGGTCGCGACCAGTTCCTCGACAATGGCGTAACATTCCCAACCCGTCGCACAGGTGACCGCAATCAGCGGCAAGTCGGCGGGCGCAGCGGACGGCGGCACATCACCTAACTCTGCTTTGCGCGCCAGCAACGCATCAATCAGCCTTTTGTTATTCGCTTTGATCGCCTGCTGCGCCAGTTTAACTGCGGTGTCGCGGTTCATGATGCCTGCACAAATGATGTTTGAGTGTTACGAACTGCCAGCGCGCTGCTTATTGCGGGCGTGTCGGCGCGTCATCTTGTGTTGTGATCACGGTGCCGAGGGGCAACTCACCCGCAGCAACGGCCTTCAGCGACTCAACGGTCGCAAGGTGGCAGTAACTTTGCCCTTTCAGAAAGTCGGGCAGCAGCACCGTGTACCAACTGTCATATTCCTGGTAGAGGCCAGGGGAACGAATATGTAATACGCCACTCGCATCGTTATAGAGTGTTTGGAAATCCTTTAGGTACGCTTGGCCAGTGATAAACGGTTCGTCCTGATCGACGATGGCCACGGCCAGTTTTTTGGCAAGGTCGGCTTGCCCCTCGTGTTCAAGTTCAGCCACCGCCTGCTGCTGCAGCGCGCGGGCGGCATCAGGGCAGAATTTCTGATCCCCTGCCGTATGGCTTCCGTAAACCGCGCGCAGATGAGCTGCTGTTTTCATTTTGCAGGACACGACGATGGGACGCTGCTTTGCGTAGGTCACGACTTGATAAATTTTCAGCGGCTCTGCGCTGGGCTTTGAGTGACGATACGACGGCATGTCGTCGAACAGCGTGTTTTCCGCTGCAAGCGTTGTCGATGCCAGGAACCCCTGCAGTGCAACGCAAAACTGTGGTGAGGCACTGGGCGGAAAAACAACAGGTTCAGCCGCACGCGCAAACCCGATGAGAACCGAAACGCTCAGTAAAAGTCCGCATATGAACACGGCGAGCCGCGGTAAGAACACGTTCGGCAGGTTTTTGACCATCATGACTTGACCACAGCGTTTCAGGGTGACGTCGCGAGTGTAAGCGGCTGTTTTCAGGCCCGACAAGCACCCAAGGTGCTGCCTATCCGATGCGAGGTGCGCGAGATGAAACAGATGTTCGATCGAGTGTTCTTAAATGAGGGGAAAAGATTGTAACGAATTTAAACCGCAGCGGTAGAGCTGTGCGGGTGATGCATATCGGATTGGCCACGGCGCTTTTCTCCCCACATTCCCCCTGCTCTAAGTCTGCATTTACAGGGGGCTATTTGGCCACACACGACCAGCTATGCGTCGCCGTGAGGGCTTGGTGTTTTCCACCACTTTTTGATGCTCAGACCTTGGTGACGTGCAACACCAGGCGCATCATCAGTTCATGACTTTTCGCGAATGTAACAGCACCGCCTTTCTAAAAAGGGTCTTTTACAACCGCCTAGCGGGAAGCAAATCTGGCGTCATTGACGCGACAACGCTATGGAGTATCTGGGCATATATGCTGATTGCAGCTCATCATTTTGGATTTATCCCATGAAGGTTTCACGCCGCGGAATGATCTTGTCAGGCATCGCCGTCACAGGTGGATTAGCTGTGGCTTACGGCATGCATGCGTTGGATGACGGGGACGCAAAACAGAAATTCAGTGCGACAACACCTGATCAGTTTGTGCTGCATGCCTATGTGAAGATCGCCACCGACGGCACCATCACCATTGCTGTTCCACAAGCCGAATTGGGCCAGGGCATTTCAACCGCTGTGCCGATGATGGTGGCCGAAGAGTTGGATGCGGATTGGGACACGGTGAAATACGAATTCGCCCCGCTCGACAAAACCTATGGCACCTACGCCATGGCCGAGATGACGCGCATTTTCATGCAGCCAGGGTTAGTCGCGAATTCCGCGCGCTGGGCGTTGTGGCAAGCAAGTCCGTTGATCGGCCTTATGTTCACGGGCGGCTCAAGTGCGACATTTGGCAACTATGAATTCTGCCGCACGGTTGGTGCCGCAACACGCGTCATTCTGATGAAAGCGGCCGCCCAGAAAATGAATGTGCCGGAAAGCGAACTGAGCACCAAACTCAGCCGCGTGATTCATGAGAAATCTGGGACGTCGATGGGTTACGGCGAGTTGGCAGAATTGGCGGCAACATTCGCGCCGCCCGACGGCACAGCGCGCAAAGAGCAAAAAGAGTTCACTATCATTGGGCAACCCAAGCATCGCTTGGATACGCCGGAAAAGATTGACGGCTCTGGCCGTTATGGCGTCGACGTGCGTCAACCCAATATGGTTTACGCCACCGTGCGCCACAGCCCTGTCTTTGGCGCGACTGTCGCATCGTTCGATGCGGAAGCAATCAAAGCACGCAAAGGCGTGATCGGTGCTTTCCAAATTGCACCGAACGCTGTGGCCATTGTCGCGGAGAATACGTGGCTCGCGCATCAAGCCGCGCGCGATTTGAACGTTACGTTCACCGCACCGGCTGGCCCCGCTTACAACTCTGATCTGGCGGTCGCGGAATACCCAAACCTATTTGATGCCGCTGATCCGTCGATCTTGAAGGAAGACGAAGGTTACGGCGAAGCCATGGCAACGTCGGCGAAAAAGGTTGAGGCGGTGTATGAAACACCGCACTTGGCGCACCTGTGCATGGAACCCATGAACTGCACAGCGCTGTACGAACCTTCCGCAGACGGCAAACCTGAGAATGCCGATGTCACCGTATGGTCGCCAAGCCAGTCCGTAACCTTCACAAGCTGGAATGCCTCACGTATCACCGGTGTACCATCGAGCAAAGTAAAGGTGCACGCGACATTAATGGGCGGTGGCTTCGGTCGCCGCGCCGATATGGACTTTGTGCGCGAAGCCGTCACCATTGCGATGAAAGTGCCAGGCCGCGCGGTCAAGATGATCTGGAGCCGCGAAGAAGACGTGCAGCAAGACACCTACCGCCCCGCCACAGCCGCGCGCTTCCGCGCAGGCCTTGATGCGAATGGCAATATGACTGCGCTTGATTTCATCATCGTCGGCAAAACAGTCAGTTGGGATTACAACCAGCGCAATCAAGGCCCGTTCAACACCAAGCCGCGCGATGATCAGGGCATGGTGATGCCGATGATCGCCACACACTATGCCTTCCCGCGCATGCGTTTGGCCTCGAACCCGCAAGATAATCCGGTGCCCTCAGGCAATTGGCGCAGCGTGACGATGTCGCACAACGGGTTTTACCAGGAAGCGTTCTTGGACGAAGTCGCTGAAGCGGCTGGCAAAGACCCAGTTGAGTTTCGCCGTCATCTTTTAAAAGACAAGCCGAAGCACTTAGCCATCTTAAATGCCGTGGCTGAGAAAGCAGGCTGGAGCGCACCACTGGCACCCGATCCCAAGGGTGGCAAGCGCGGGCGCGGGATTGCCGCATTAGAAGCATTCAACTCGATCATTGCGCAAGTTGTTGAAGTGACCATTGCAGCCGATGGCACACTGAAAGTCGACCGCGTGGTCTCGTGTGTGGATCCAAACACCGCTGTGAACCCAAATATCATCACAGCGCAAGTCGAAGGCTCGGTGATAGATGCCTTGTCAGCAGCCCTTTACGGCCAGCTTGATGTAAAAAACGGTGCCGCCGTGCAAAGCAATTTCAGCGACTACCGTTTGCTAAAATTGGCCGAAGCCCCTGTGCTGGAAACATACGTCATGCCAGGTGGCGGGCATCCGGGTGGCATGGGCGAAGTGGGCGTGCCGGGCGTAGCACCCGCACTCACCAATGCGATTTATGCAGCCACTGGTAAGCGCGTGCGCAAACTGCCGATCACAACATCGGGCGTCGTTTCGGTATAAGGTGGAGTCGGTCTAACGAAAAAGGGGAAGCTTGCGCCTCCCCTTTTTTTAACTCTTGATGTGCGGAAGATTTACCCGCGCGCGGCCAATTCCTCAGCCTTCGCCTTTGATTTTTGGTGCGACGGCGTTTTGACGGCCAAGACTGCAGCGACGAGAATCGCTAAGCCCACAGCCGTCATTTCCTTACCGAAGTCCTGGGGGTGTTCCCAAAACTCGGTAAACAGATGCCAACGGCCTGCAATCTCGACACTGTTCCAGCAGATGATCGCCGTCGGGATGCCGTAACGAATAGCGGTCGTCACTTTCCAGAACTTCATCAGACGCAGGAACAGATAGATGCCCCACGCCGTGTTGACGAAGAAGATGACATACGTTGCGGGGTGACGGTCGCCCAAGATGTTTTCATCGTAAATGAACAACAGGGCCAAGTAGCAGAACCAGATGACGTAAATTGTTTCCAAGCATGTAATTGATGCGAAATTACGTTCGTAATTCGGGCTGGGCTTGCCGGTGCGCAGACCCAGGTTACGTTGGAACCACAGGAACATGTTGCACTTGGTTTCTTTGTTCATCAGGAAGAACACAAGCGTGGACATCAACACACCGACAGATGACATCATCACCAAGTATTCGGCTTTTGTGGCAATGGCACCGGCAACATTCGTATCCATCAGATCAGGAACATTCAGGAAGTTCGCGTTCCATACGAATGCGAATTCAACCCAGCCGCTCCAAAGGAATGTGCCAGCCCAGAAGCCCAGCCATGTGGCCGTCACTTCGTTCGCGTTCTTCATGCCGAGGTACAGCAGCACCGCACCACCCAACCCCATGATGAAAGCAGATTGATAAACGTATTGTTCGCCGAACACGTTCTCCATCGCGATCATAACCGTATGGCCTAGCGCCTGAACGACGAAGACAATGACAAAGGCCAAGAGGCCTACAAACGGCGGGCGGTACAGAATGCCCATCACTCCGCCTTGCGGCGCATTCGCGGTCGTTTCGCTCATCGAAATCTCCATTGAACTGATGGGTGATCATACCACTCGGGATTCACAAACGAATCTGTAAAATCACGTGAGGGTAAAGATAGAACAGCGATAGAAATTTTGTTCGAAACTTTGGCCGTTTCTCCAACAGAACATTTCGATTTGTACGGTCTCAAAATTTTTCGAGAACAGAACACAGCACTATTGTTTCGGCTGAGAAATCGCATCACCCACAAAAACGTCGAATCGCAATCGTGTCTAAAAAGAATCGTATGCCGCAATCAGCGCCGATCTGAATTTATCCTGGGAGACCAAATCCGACGGGAACACGCCTTCAAGCACAAAAAACTTTGGCACATCGTCTTCGGCGGTCCCTGTACAAACCTTGCCGATAACTGCCAATTCATTGGCAAGAGGATCGACAATGGCGATGTCAGCTTTTGCCTGACGCCGCACAAACTGCATCCACGCCGCCAACGAGGTTGCTAAACGGCTGACATCGCGTCCCGAAGCCAGAGCATCCCTCAGTGTCGGCACAATGCGCACTGGCAACTTCTGTGAACCGTCCCAGGCGATTTGCAAAAGCTTGTGCCGGATAGCCGGATTACGAAATCGAGTCCGTAGATCAGCCGCATACTGGCGGGTATCGAAATCCTTCGGCGCTTTTACGGTCGGCAGAATGTCATCATCCATCAACGCAGTGATATGCTGCGCCAGCTTCGCATCAGCCATCGCATCAGCAACCGTTTCGTGGTTCAGAAGCGCGCCCATATAAGCAAGTGTGGAATGCGGGCCATTGAGCAATCTCAGCTTAGCTTGTTCATACCCACGCACGTCGTCAGTGATCGTAATTCCGACTTTAGTTAAATCATCTGACACAGCGCCAATCGTGTCTTCAATCACAAATTGCGTGAATGGTTCACGTTGGATCGGCCATGCGTCCGTCACACCCAACACACTTTGCACTTCAGCACGCAAAGCATCATCGGTAGCGGGTGTAATGCTATCCACCATGGTCCGTGGAAATGGCACCTGCGCCTCGATCCATGAAACAACATCCGGCGCAACCCGTGCAGCTAACGCTAACACCGCGCGCTTTAGCCGCACGCCATTGTCGGCCAGGTTATCGCAACTGACCACTGGCACAGCACCAATGTGCCGACGCACCTGTAACGCGCGGACAATCCAACCCACCAAGCTTACAGGGGCATCGGGATGGGCGAGATCGTGTTGAATATCGGCGTGCGTAAAATCCAACACACCATTCTTGTCGAGGCAGTACCCCTTCTCGGTGACTGTGATGGTGATGAGTTTAAGCGCCGGATCAACAATCCGCGCGATAACCGCATCGCGTTGTTCAGAGCCCACCAACACATCACGCATTGCACCAATAATGCGATAGCGAGTGTGCGGCCCCTTCTCGACCAGTGCATAAAGACCATCTTGTGCAATTAACGCGTCACGCACACCGGCGCTTTTCAGCGACACGCCGCAAATGCCCCATCCCAGTTGGTCAAAGTAATAAGCTTGATGCGCCCGATGAAAAGCGCCAGGGCCAAAGTGCACAACAGAAATAGGCGCGTTCACAACATCGTATGTGGGACGCATAACCGCTGCCGGTATTTCAGGCAGTGTTCGCAGCGATAACTGCGTCACAGTGTCACGCCCGTTTTCCACAACGCAATTTCGCGTTCACCATTTTGTTCGGCACGCGTTGGTTTGCCCGAGGCGGTCTCAATCACAAGGGACAGCAGATCGGTCGTGGCATCGTCCATACTGCGCCCCTCCACCACCACACCTGCGTTGAAATCAATCCACTTGGGCTTGCGATGGGCTAAATCGGAATTGGTGGCAATTTTCAACGTTGGGGCCGGAAACCCAAGAGGCGTGCCCCGTCCTGTGGTGAACAAAATCACCGTGGCCCCGGCTGCCGTGAGCGCCGTGGATGAAACAGAATCATTTCCAGGCGCTTCCAGCACAGCCAGCCCATGTTCAGTGGCTTGCGCGCCGTACCTCAGCACTTGCGTCACGGGCGCATGGCCCGCTTTCTGCACAGCACCCAGTGATTTTTCTTCAAGCGTCGTAATGCCGCCCGCGATGTTTCCGGGGGATGGGTTTTCGTGCACGGGCTGGCCGTGATCAATGAAATAGCGCTTAAAGCCGTTAGTGACGTCCACAATGCCATCGAACACAGCACGTGATACGGCGCGCTCCATCAGCAAATGTTCAGCGCCAAAGATTTCAGGGATTTCAGTTAGGATGGGTGTCCCACCCGCGCCCGCCACGGCATCGGCCACACGACCGACCAAGGGGTTTGCCGTCACCCCGCTTAAGCCATCAGACCCACCGCACTTTACGCCGATCACCAGATCCGACAGCGGGCAAACCTGCCGCCGATCTTGGGTAACGACGGCCACCAATGCTTCGATATGCGTCATGGCGACTTCAAATTCATCACCGTCATCCTGCGCCGTCATGGTGCGCAAACGTTGCGGATCATGATCGTTCACAGCTTGCGCCAACACATCCAGCTTATTGCTTTCGCAGCCCAACCCGATAATCAGCACACCGCCTGCATTGGGATGCATGGCTAAGCCCGCCATGATGTTGCGAGTATTGTTCAAGTCATAACCCAACTGCGAACACCCAAAGGGATGCGTGAAGGCGTAAATGCCATCCACTTTGCCCTTGTAGAGTTCTGACGCGGCCGCGGCCACGCGTTCAGCCGTGCGCGCAACACACGCAACCGTACTTAAAATCCAGATTTCATTGCGCGTGCCGACATGACCATTAGCGCGGCGATACCCCATGAACATTTTGCCGCTCACCGGCCTCACAGAAGCTGAAACCGGCGCATATGTATAAGCCTGCTCACCGCTGAGCGCCGTCACAAGGTTATGGCTGTGCACATGCTGTCCGGCTTTGATGTCGGTGGCCGCGACACCAATCGGGCAGCCGTACTTCAATACCTTCTCGCCCTTGGTAATGTCGCACAGTGCGATCTTATGGCCTGCGGGCACATTGTCAGACGCAATCAGCCCCGGCCTCACCTCATCGCCGGCGCGAACCGCTTGAAGTGCGATGGCTACACTATCTGTTTCGGCAATCTGATGAATTTTTGCGTGCATCAAAGGGTGCTTTTTAAGCCCATAACACTGGCATGGTAACCGGTGTCAGGATAAGCTGCAATCAACCCTATCAGCCGTGCAGCGCAGCATTTTCATGCCTAAGAAAATCCATCTGTCTGACAACCGCTTGTTCCCCGCCGAGCCCGGCATTCGCGGCATTGCGCGGCGCTTGTATGCGGCAACCCAAGACTTGCCAATCATCAGCCCGCACGGACATACGGACCCTGCCTGGTTTGCGACGAACGAACCCTTTGCCAACGCCACCGATTTGCTGTTGGCCCCAGACCATTACCTCTACCGCATGCTCTATAGCCAAGGCATTGCGCTGGATGATTTGCGGGTGCCATCGCGCAAAGGTGAAAGTAAAACCGATCCGCGCAAGGCCTGGCGATTGTTTGCCGAACACTTTTATCTGTTTCGCGGTACGCCCTCGTGGTTATGGCTGAACCACGTGTTCGCAGAGGTGTTTGGGTTTGAAGATGTTTTATGCAGCGAAAATGCGGATGCGTATTTTGATGGCATCAGTGCGGCGTTAGCGAAACCCGAATTCAAACCACGCGCGTTGTTTGAACGCTTTAATATTGAAGCAATCGCCACGACCGAGGGGCCAAACGACCCACTGATTCACCACGCTTCAATCAAAGCCAGCAAATGGAAAGGCCGGGTGATCACCACCTACCGCCCCGACCCGGTGATCGACCCCGAGCATGAGATGTTCACCGAAGCATTGGCTACGTTTGGCGACATCACAAAAGAAAATGTTCTGACATGGACCGGATATTTGAATGGCCACCGCAATCGCCGTGCGTTCTTTAAAGCACATGGTGCGACCGCCACAGACCATGGCCATATCAGCGCACGCACAGCAGATTTGGATAGCGCTGACGCCGAGCGCTTGTTTGAGAAAATTTTGTCGCGCAAATTTTCACCCGACGAAGCTGATCTGTTCCGGGGCCAGATGCTGACCGAAATGGCGCGGATGAGTATGGATGACGGGCTGGTGATGCAAATTCACCCAGGCGCTTATCGCAACCATAACCAGCCCATCTTTGATGCCTATGGGCGCGACAAAGGGGCTGATGTGCCGCACGGCACCGAATACATCAAAGCTTTACGTCCGCTGCTCAATCGCTTTGGCAATGAAAAGGGGCTGACCATCATTGTCTTCACGTTAGATGAAACCAGCTATGCACGTGAGTTAGCGCCACTCGCGGGCCATTACCCTGCCTTAAAACTTGGCCCGGCGTGGTGGTTCCACGATAGCCCCGAAGGCATGATGCGCTTTCGCGAGCAAACCACAGAAACCGCAGGCTTCTACAATACTGTAGGCTTTAACGATGATACGCGGGCGTTCCTGTCAATTCCTGCACGTCACGATGTGGCACGCCGCATTGACGCAAGTTTTTTGGCGCGCCTTGTGGCCGAGCACCGTATGGATGAAGACGATGCACACGCGGTGGCCATTGACCTGGCCTACAATCTGCCGAAGCGCGCATACAAACTTTAGAGTTTGAGTTGGCGTGCGGTTAAATCTTTCAAGATTTCCTCAGCGCCGCCTGCAATGGCAAACGTGCGCGCTTGCTGTGCAATCAGTTGCAATCGTGACGGCGTATTGTACGAAGCCCCTGCCTTGATATGCAGCGCTGTGTCTGCACAATACTTCAGTGCTTCCGTTGCCTCGATCTTCAGCAACGACAAATCAGCAATAGGCGCCTTGCCCTGGCCGAACTGCCACACGCACCGATCCATGTACGCATAGGCCACGTTTATTTTGCGGACCATATCGACAATTTGATGCCGCACGGCTTGATGATCCGCCAAGCGCTTGCCGAACGTTTGGCGCTCTTTGGCCCAGGCGATTGTTTCCGCTGTGGCGGCGCGCGCCAACGCTAACATGGCGGCAATACCACTGAAGCGCTCGGTGTTCAGTTGCGCGCCTAACGATAAAAATCCTTCGTTCTCTTTACCGATGAGATGACTAACCGGCACCACGACATCTTTAAAATTCAATGTCCCGATGTTGGCGTTGTACCAACCCAAGCCTGGTGCAGGTGTTCGGGTCACACCAGCCTGCCGCAAATCGACCCACAGTAATGATAACCCACCAATGCCTGGGCCGCCGGTCCGCGCCACCACCAACGCCACATCGGCGCGCATGGCCGACGAAATCAGCGCCTTGGCACCATTCAATATATATGTGTCACCTTTGCGTTCGGCTGTGGTTTGGAAACTCGCAACATCAGAGCCGCCCGTGGGCTCGGTGACGGCGAATGCAGTTTTCAACTCCCCCGCCAACACGGGCTTCATGTATTTGGCAATCACGCTCGGTTGGCCATAGGCCATAACGGGCGGCAGCGCGATGGAGTATGTGGCGAGGTCGCAGTAAACCAAACCTGAGCCATGCCGGTGGAACTCTTCGGCTAAGATGATGCGATGATAAAGGTCAGCGTTTTCCAACACGCCGCCGTATTCGGGAGCGAAGCCCATGCCGAATACGCCAGCACTGACTGCCTTTTGATACAGCGCATCGGGGAACGTACCCGTGTGTTCCCACGCGCTTAAGTGGGGCGTGATCTCAGCATCGATGAAGGCGCGCAATTTATCGCGCCATGATGTGTGTTCAGGTTTTAAGAAGGGGCTAGGTGGGCGCAGTGCATCAAACTCAGCCGCAGAAATATCTACCATGTCCGCCCCCGCGCGAATTGTCAGGCGCGTATGTTACGGCGCTTTTCTTTAGGGGAGGAAGTACAAATCCGCCGGGTACAGCTTTGCGCGATCATTCTCGGCAATGATTGTTGAAATCGAGCTCGCACCGTGACCAATCACCACGGGCACGCCATTGCGCTCTTTGCCAGCTTTTTCGACCGTCGCCCAATCCACATCCTGCACATCGTGTGCTTTGGCGAACGCTTCGACTTTCGCTTTTAAGTCTGCAGGCGGCTCTGGGTCATAAGCCGCATTGATTTCGATGGCTTCGGATTGCAGCAAACTGGGGTGCACTTCCAAATAGACATCGCCGTTATGAACAGCCAGCGCGAGTTCCTGATTCACGATATGCACCTTAGTGCCGATGGGCACAATCTCCGACAGGCGCTGAATATCTTCGGGGTACAGCTGAATACAGCCGTGGCTAACCGCGCGGCCGATGCCATCAGGCTGGTTCGTGCCGTGAATAAGATACTGCGGCCAATCCAGATAGAAGGCGAATTTGCCTAACGGGTTATCGCGACCCGGCGGCACAGCACCCGGCAAGCTTTTATCTTTTGCGCGGATCGACGGCGGCGGATACCACGTGGGCAGGTGCTGAGAGCGTACAATTTTGGCAACACCTTCCGGTGTAGCGCTATTCATGGTGCCAATTGCAACCGGGAACGTTTCAACGCGGCGCTGTCCATCCGCATCAGCTTTAGGGAAATAGAACATGCGGCGCGCTGCAACGTTTAGCACAATGCCCTCATGCGGCGCTTCAGGCAGCACGTGCATGCCCGGCACCGTCACCAACGTACCATTGCCTGGAAGCCACGCATTGACATCACTGTTCACGGCCATCAATTCAGTGTAACCCACGCCATTGGCGCGGGCGACATCCATCAACGTCTGATCGGCTGTCGTGGATTGTGATGAGATATGACCAACAACAGTTGTGTCATCGCTGAAGGGAAACTCAGCCGCTTGTGCGTGTATCGCGAAGAGTGCAGCAACACATACGGCAGTAAAAGCCGAAAACCCTTGCCTTGGGCGGGTTACGCCCAAGACAGGGTTATCGTTTGCATTCGCGTTCATGATCAACGCGATACTAAAGCTTACCGTTCTTTACGTAAGTTGCGCTGATAAGAACGTTCAAACTTCTCATCAACCGCACGCACATCGCGTTGGGCGGCTTGCGCGGCGCTCAAAGCTTGGTCGGACGTTGAAATAGCACGGTCAGCTTTGGCGTTAGCCGAATTGGCTGTGGCAATGGCTTGGTCGGCTTTTGCTTCAGCGCGTTCAGCGGTAGTGATGGCGCGGTTGACTTCTTCACGGGTTGCGCAACCCGCCAAAGCGACAACACCAACGCCCACGAGCAGGACTTTCTTCAACAACATTCGGCATCTCCTCAAAGGTGAGTGTTCGACAAATTGGGCCGCGCGCTTCTGCACTCAAAAAAACAGATCAAAGAATGCATTGTCGATACGGCATGTCACTCAACGTAAAAGGTGACACAAAGTTTATGAAAATTTTTAGCAAACAATGGATTATTCGCGGGTGCATCGCATGCATGGAACCTTTTACAGGGCTGCCCGTTATACTTTGTTGCCTGCATACAAAAAGGCGGCCCCGCAGGCGGGCCGCCTTTTTAAAAGATCAATAAAAACTATGGCTTAGATGCCATCACGGAACACGGTACCGCGCCATTTCACATCTTTAAACTTATATTCCGGCAGGCCTTTCAGCTGCTCTTTGGTCATCGCGGTGCGAACATATGTGCCATCCTGGCTGACGGAAATATCGTTCCAAGCAATAGCAACTTCGCGTTCACCTACGCCCAAAAAGCCGCCGATACCTACAATCACGCTGACAATCTTGCCGTTTTTATCAACGTAAATCGAGTTGATATCGCCAATCTTTTCGTCCGCTGCGTTTTTCACGCTATGGCCGATCAACTTGTCCATATCTACTGCAGTTGCGGTCTTGGTGGCGAGGTCAGCTGATTTGGCAGGGTTGGTGGTGGCTTGCGCCAAAACCAACGGGCGCAGTTTGGACGGACGCGCACTCTCCGTGCTGGCATCTGCCATCACATAACGCTGGGTGAGTGATGTCGGCAGGGCCTGCGCTGTTGAAGCCACGGCGGCAATAGAGGCCGCACCGGCAACTAGATAAACAAAGCGGCTATTCAGCATGGGTGCTCTCCTCAGAGATCTTTGTTTGCGTGCGGTATTACAAACCGCTCATGTCACCTAAACGCTGTGTTTGTCAGGCGGTTCCGCAAGTTTCCGGTATCAACCGCGAATACCTTATTGTTGCCACGTGGTTTTCAGAATGCGGCGGAAACAGGAACAAATCCGAAAACACGACGTTATACGATCTCTCATTTTATCTGCTTTTTGGCATTTGATGCGCGAAGGGGACCGCCATGAAATCCACCGTGCTTGACCGTTTAAGTGAGTCTGCTGCTTCGCCTGCTGTCTTGTTCGATGAGCGCGATATGGCGCTATTGGCCCTCGGCCAATATTTGCGCGATCACAATTATGATTTCACGACAGTGACACCGGAAACGCACCGCTGTGTTCTCAAACGCAAAATCCAACCCGCATATACAGAGTTGCGCGATATTTTTGGCTGGACGCGCCCGTTCCGTTTAAAGGCATTACCTGAAGATTTACGGAAACTGTTAAAGACAGCTCAAATTGTGGTGCAAAATGGCGCCCTCGCCAAAAGTGCGGTGCGCTATTCAACATCAGGTAGCAATTTATTTGTACACTCAGGCTATCCCACCGTCGAAAGCGACGCAGTGTTCTTTGGGCCTGATACCTATCGTTTTTTGCAGTTCATCAGCAATGCCACATGCGGTCATACGCCGCGCTCGATTGTTGATATCGGTGCAGGTAGTGGAGCCGCAGCTATTCATTTATCGCGCCTGTTCCCTCATGCTGATGTTATTGCGACAGATATTAATGACGCAGCACTTCGTTTCACGGCATTAAATGCCGCACTCAATGGCGCACCAATGATTGATGTGCGTTACAGCGATATCGCCAGTCACATTTCGAATGATACAGACTTGATTGTTGCAAACCCGCCTTACTTGGTTGATGCCGGTGCGCGACGGTACCGTCATGGCGGCGGCGCGACAGGCTCGGATTTATCGTTGCGCATCATAAAAGAAGCAGCTCCGCGCCTGTCTAAGAATGGGCAACTGTTGCTTTATACCGGCACGGCCATCATCGATGGCCGCGATAATTTTAAAATTCAGGCTGAAAGAGCATTGCGCGGTACACCATGGCAAATTCGTGAGTATCGCGAACTTGATCCCGATGTTTTTGGCGAAGAATTGAACAATCCACCCTATCAGGCCGTTGATCGTATTGCAGTTGTCGGAGTGACAATTGTTGAAAGATAGAGGCACTCCAAGATAAAGGGCTTTGAGACGATGAATTTTTCACCACGCGCATTGCAAGCCGATACATCGACGACAACAGACAGCGCGCACTTCGTTACATTGCATCAATCCTTGGCTGCATTTAATGCGCAGCGCCTAAGCCCCACCTTACCCGATGCTGATCCTTCCGCGCGCATCCGTGCTGACGCAAAGATAGTGCACATGGAAGCCGCATGGCTGAGGCAAGAACGCCACCGCCAAGCTGTGCATGCCATGAATGTGCCCACAGAGCCGGATACGTTTGTCGCTTGGTTTGAAACGTTGCGCGAAGCAGGCCCAGGTCAGAACGATCCACTCTTTCCATTCTTGGCAGAGCAGGCTTCGCTAGAACAAATGCGTTGGTTTCTTGCGCAAGAGATCAGCGGTGAAGCAGGCTTTGATGACTTAGTCGCACTCACTCAAGTTCGTATGCCGCAGCAGGCCAAACTAGAACTCGCCCGCAATTACTGGGATGAAATGGGCCGTGGCAACCCAAAGGGTATGCACGGCCCTATGCTGTCGTATCTGGCTGATGCGCTGAATGTGCAGCCGCTGGTGGATGATACAGTGTGGGAAGCGACTGCCCTGAACAACCTGATGGTGGGGTTAGCCGCCACGCGCAGTTATGCCTATCACGCTCTTGGCGCTTTGGGTGTCATCGAGCTGACTGCACCAGGCCGTTCGAAATTAGTGAGTGCAGGTTTGCGCCGCTTGGGGGTTGATCCGCAAGCGCGCCACTATTTCGATTTGCATGCGACGTTAGACGTAAAACACTCTGAAGCGTGGAACCGCGAAGTGTTTCATTCTATTGTCAAAGACAACCCCGCCACGGCATCGGCAATTGCTGAAGGTGCTTTAATGCGCCTCTACAGTGGCCAGCGCTGCTTCGCACGCTATCGACGTGAGTTCAAAATATAATCCAAACTATGTTTTTGAATGCCATCTGAGAAACCAAAAAGTTTCACAAATATAATTGCAATTCGCGCTGCGCGCGCCCTGAAAGCGCCACAAAACAACACCAAAAAAGATCATCCAATAAAGCGATGTTCGCAAAAAAGCGCATATCGATCGTGCGTTTTAAACAAGCTTTCTGAAATGGAGAGGAACATGTCCAAGACATTTCACGAGATGCTGATCGAAACTTTGCCCCGCTTACGACCTTATGCGGTCATGCTGGCGCAGGACCGATCGCGTGCTGACGACTTGCTTCAAGAAACAGCGGTGCGCGCACTCAACGCACAGCATCAATTCCAAATCGGCACTAACTTCTCTGCCTGGCTTTACCGAATCCTGCGTAACGAATTTATCGACACGGTTCGCAAATCCAAGCGTGTCGGCGTTTCGATTGATGACTTGCCCGAAGCATTGATGTCTTACAACTCTCGCCAAGATGATCAGCTTCTGGTGCGTGAATTGGCAGAAGCGTTGGGGCAGTTGCCGCAGGCGCAACGTGAAGCCCTTACGCTGGTTTGTGGCAGCGGTTTAAGTTACGAGGAAGCCGCCCAAGTGATTGGCTGTTCTATGGGCACGATTAAAAGCCGCATCTCACGTGCGCGCCAACAAATGGAGGCGATTGCGTCGGGCACATCCCGGCCACGCTTTCGGCCCGGAGCCACAAAAGCACCAGCCGCAGCCAAACCAATTACAAATGAGCGACGCGAAATACAGCCGTAATAAGTTGTAAGAGACAAAAAAGCCCCCGGACATCGGGGGCTTTTTAACTGAACACTCCGTCGTTCAATTTGCAACGAGATTGGATTTTTTTCCGCGCGCTTACCCGCCAGCGCTTAAGGCCAGTATGATGCCCAACAGTCCGACGACCTGAATGAGACCAATCGCCGTACGGCCCAAAAACGTACCGTAAACAGGCTGCGTCGGATTTAACCGCGCTGCGCGCATCCGCACCACTCCGGTGAACCGGTTGAACTGTGTAGGTGTAAAACGACTCACCGCTGCGCGTTGTTCCGGAAATTGACGCGGGCGCAACAGCATCTCAATAGCTTTGGATTTATATTCAAAGTTTATGAACCAAGCCCATATCCTGTGATTTTTCACATCTAAACAAAAAGCCGCCAGAACGCACCTGGCGGCTTTTGCTCTCATGTAACGATTATGCATTAGCCTCGGGTACGGCCACGTCCGCGTGCGGTTTCTTCGGTGCGGCTGGGATCGCCGGTCCACGCGTTGTTTTCACGCGCTTGGCTTGAACCGCGTTGGGCCGAGCGATTTTGGTTTGATCGGCCATTATTTGATCGCGCTGGGGCGTAGTCTTCATCGTCATTGTCATAGCCTGAGCCTTGGTATCCACGGATGGCGCGCGAACCATAGCCGCGTGACGCACCATCGTTTGTACCGCGCGCGCTGCGGGTCTCGGAGTTATAGTCCTCGTCGTCGCGGTCATAGCCTTGATTCCCCTGATTGCTGTAACGATAGCCTTGGTCATGGTTGCGGAAGTCATCACCAGATTGATAGCGATCTGATTGATAAGGGTCCGGGGTGTCATAGCGCTCAGGTGGGTTACGGCCTGGACGTTGACTGTAATCATCTCGGGCATTGCGTGAGCGACCACGATAATCTTCGTCATGCCTGTCATAGCCTCTCACATCATTATCGCCGCTTACATCATTGTCGCGATGTGTGAAGTAGTCGCGGTCTTCCCAATCACGCCCCTCAAGGTGGCGGCTGTTATAGCGCTCGGACTCGCCCGACCACCGGCCACCACGGCTGGGGTTGGGGTTACCAAACTGCTCGCCGCGCTGGCTTTCGTTGTTTGCGTTACGTGAGGATTTGTTGGCGCGTGATGACGACCCAGAGCGCGTCTGTTCTGAACGCGATTGCCGGCTGCGCGACGCAAATTCGCCTTCGTAGTTCCCTTCGCGTTCAGAGTTACCTGAATTATAGCCTTCATTAGTGTAACGATCTTCATTGAACTGACGGTCATTACGCCCACGGCCATAATTTGGATGGGAAGACTGGCGATTAGAAGAGTTGCTTTCATACGACTGCTGATCAGACTGGAGGCGTGAGGTGCGCGCTTGTGGCGGGCTGGTACGCTGCGCATTCTGTTTCTTTGAGACCGCGGAGATATCATGCGCTTTATGAGAGGCTGTATTAGGCCCGCGCGTGGATGCTTGCTTCGTCGTTGCACTTCGCGACCGCTGTGATGCAGAAGTCGTCGCTTTCTTGCTCTTGGCTGTCATGGGATCACCTTAAGTAAGTCCGGGTTGATGTGCTGATCTGAAATAGTTTGCGCGGTAGATGATAAAGTTGCGCAATGATCGGGGCCCAGCACGCTGCGTCGGTCCCTCAACGCCAGCGACGATATTATGTTTCAGGTATGACAGAAAATTCAGCAGAATTGAATACGCACTGCACAAGAGTCGACTATACGTTGCAGAGACAATCAGCGCAGAGATAATCAGATAGTGATCAACACAACTGAATGCTTTGTGAAACTTTTCCAGTGCACATTGCGTTTTCCTGATGCCCACAACAGCATCAACGCCACACGCTATGCCTCCTCAAAACCAACAGTTCTCCACCGACGTGAATTGGTGCTGCGATGACATCAAGCAACATCACCAGTTACAGGAAAAATTCTGGCGCATACAGCGCTGGGCTTGGGCTTGCTTTGCCATCATTATTATTGCTGCGATTGCAGGTCTGACAGGATCTGGCGGAACATTTGCGCGATCAGAAGACCGTTTCAAATCAGGCGCAATTGATCTTCCCATCATTACGCGCGTCAGCGCATCTGACGATATCAAGATCACATTTGCGCCAGGCCGCAATCAGCGGCGCTTGCATCTCTCAACAGCATTTCTGAACGCCTGGCAAATTGACACGATCCAACCCAGTCCAGATCGCACGCTGGCCGACGAAGCCGGCAGCACATTTTTCTTCAGCACACGGCCAGGACAGTCCGCAGACGTACACTTGTTTGTAAGGGCCCGCGAACTTGGCGTCTTTCAAACCGCAATCTCAATCGACGCTGAAGAACGCATATCCCACAATGTCGTTGTGCTGCCCTGAAGGTGTTGCATGGAAACCGTCATTCGCGGCCTCGCCATTTATCTCATTCTTTTGCTGATCGTGCGCCTCTCGGGTCGGCGCACCCTCAGCCAGATGACACCCTTCGACTTGATCCTCATTCTGGTGATTTCGGAAACGACGCAACAAGCCATGGTGGGAGATGACTTCTCGATCACCAATGCAGTGGTGTTGGTCGTAACCCTGTTCTCAATTGATATTGGGCTATCCTTCGCCAAACGACATTGGCCGAAGGCTGAGCGTGTGATTGATGGCGTGCCCACGCTACTGATCGTCAATGGCGAACCGGATATGGATGCCTTGCGCAAATCCCGCGTCAGTATGGATGACATCGCCGAGGCCACTAGGCGTCAGGGCATACCTGACTTGCGACATGTCCGCTATGCCGTGCTCGAAGTCAGTGGCCATATCAGCGTTATTAAGGCCGATGATCATTAACCCACTGCTACGCTACAGGACGCTGATGAAAAACTTTATAAAATTCGGAACTTTCTGAGCAACGTGACGTTAGGCCGCACTTACAATAATCGCACCATCAGAAGGGTGCGCTGATAAATACGCTTGAACAGTATTTCGAAAATCGGTGACAATTCCCCCTACCATGGCAGCGGTCATGGCTTCTGGGTTTCTGACATCACCACACATTTTATGACGCACGATACAGCCCTGCTTGAAGCGCTTCCGGTGGCCGCTTACACCACCGATGCTGAAGGAACCCTTACGTATTTCAATGACGCAGCCGCAGAAATGTGGGGACGTCGCCCGACATTGGGAAAAGAAAAGTGGTCCGGGGCATGGAAGCTATATCGTACCGATGGCCATTTGCTTGCCCATGAAGAAGCAGAAGTTGCTCAATCCTTACGTGAAGACCGCGCCATGCGTGGCGCGGAAACAATCTTAGAGCGTCCAGATGGAACGCAAATTTTATTTGCCCCTTACCCCGCCCTTATTCGCGATAAAGACGGCAACGTCACTGGCGTCATTAATGCATTACTAGATCTGTCAGACCGCAAGCGTTCTGAGGCTGAAGCCGCACGATTAGCGGCCATCGTTTATTCGTCGGACGACGCCATTATTAGCAAAACACTGAATGGTATTGTGACCTCATGGAATGCTTCCGCTGAGCGCATCTTCGGATTTACTGAAGAAGAAATGGTGGGCCAGTCGATCTTAAAACTGATCCCGCCTGATCTGTATCATGAAGAAGAAGAAATTATCGGCCGCATTCGGCGCGGTGAACGTACAGAGCACTACGAAACGGTGCGCCAAACGAAAAGTGGCAACACGATTGATATCTCACTGACTGTATCCCCTATTCTCGATAAATCGGGCCGAGTCATTGGGGCGTCAAAGGTTGGACGCGATATTACCGAACGCAAAAAAGCCGAACGGTTACAGCAACTTTTAACAAACGAACTCGACCATCGCGTAAAAAATACGCTGGCGACGGTGCAGGCTATCGCCACACAATCATTACATCACGCCAATAACCCGACGGACTTTAATCAAAGCTTTAGTGGCCGAATTCAGGCCATGGCGGCTGCGCATTCGCTGCTGACACAAAACCATAAGAGCCAACTTCACGGCGCCAATATTGTTGAAATCGTGCGAAATCAAGTCCTGTTGGGTGGTGGTGATCCACGCATCTCTTACACCGGCCCTAACCTGCTGCTTGAAACGCAAGAAACTGTACACCTGTCTTTGGTCCTGCACGAACTCGCCACGAATGCGCGTAAGTATGGCGCGCTATCGGTACCAAGCGGGCAATTGTCAATTAATTGGCACACCCGCGAGCATGGCCGCCGCGAATTAATTCTGGAGTGGCGCGAGCATGGTGGGCCGCCAGTAACCCAACCCACACGCACGGGGTTTGGCAGCACACTCATCCGGACAACAATGAAAGCTCATGGTGGAGACGCTACCATTGTCTATGCGCCAAGCGGCTTGTTGTGCACACTGGAAATGCCGATGAGTGCAGAACGCGGACCATCGCAAGAGATGCATGCGACATCAACCATTGAGAAGAGCCGCAGCCCACAAGCATTGCCGCAAACTATTCTGCGACGCGTCTTGGTTGTTGAAGACGAGCCGCTTGTCAGCATGGATATCGAAACAACCTTGCGGTCAGCGGGGCATGTCATTGTCGGGCCCGTTTCAACGATAGAGGCAGCTCAAAATCTTGCTCAAACGCGGAATTATGACGTCGCGCTATTAGATATGAATTTAGGAGGCACATCCGTTGAAAGTGTCGCCGAGATCGTGGCCGGTCACGGCATTCCGTTTGCCTTTCTGACGGGTTATGGCCAAGGGGCTCTGCCAGACAAGTTCAAAGGCACAGTGATTTTAGGGAAGCCCTTTAATCCCGATCATCTTTTGAATTTGGTGAACCGCCTGGGGCAACATCTCGATGCACCCAATGCCGAATGAAGTCCACTGCGCCCGCTGCCCAGAGTCTCGATATTTTAAGTTGCTTCGCTTCTAAGCAAATTTAATGCGCTTTTGGATCAGCGTTCTTTTTCATGGGGGTGTCGGTTAAACTCGCCGCTTTCTTCTCTTTTTCTTCCAGCTTTTGAACCAGATCGAGAAGTTCTTTCGGCAATGGCTCTTGCGCCACCTGATCGAACATATTGCTGAGCTTGCGGGTTAGCCAAATATCGAACGGATTATTTCCGTCATGCGCGACACTGCCATTCTTTTTGGAGTCAGCCGACTTGTGATCGGAAACACCACCGGCTTTTGTATCTTTGTCGGTGGACGATTTATCCTTCATAACCAGCGACTAAACCCTATTAATAAGAGGACCTCACTATAGATACGTGGAATATGCTGACCAAAAGTTATTTGGTCAAAATGAATCTCCATACTGAACGTATGCTCGCCCGCGTATCTTAAGTCTTGTCCTTGGCTTCTCTGGCCGAGAACCTAACGCAATAAGAACTCTCGTTAGGCCTGAAGCAGCAATTCAGACGTCTCGCTTTTGGTTTCGCGAAGCTTACGGCGAGGACGCTCTTCCACTTCTTCATCGTCGGCTGTTTCAGCAACCGGGCGTTTGGCTGCATGCGGGTTAGGAATACCAGTAACAAAGAATTCCATCTGGGCACGAGCACGGTAAACGCGGCTCTTCACTGTTCCCACGGTGCAGCCAATAACATCTGCAGCCTCTTCATAGCTGAGGCCGCTGCCGCAAATCAGCACCAGGGCTTCACGTTGCGCGCGAGGCAACTTGCCCAAGGCTTGGCTGAGTTCGCGAACCAAGATTTGGTTTTCTTGTGTCGAAGACGTCGCCAAAAATGCTTCCGGCAAATTGTCGATCGGCACAGCTTTGCGGTGCGACTTACGCATCCAGCTGATGAATTCGTTACGCAGGATACGATACATCCATGCGTTGAAATTGGTGCCCATTTGGAACTGCGTTCGGGCCCCTAAGGCGCGCATTGCGGTTTCCTGCAGCAGATCATCTGCCATGGCACGATCATTCGTCAGTGCAATGGCATAACCGCGCAATTTCGGCAGTGCTTCAACAAGCAGTTGATCAAAGGTCTTATCAGACATGTTCTTCAGCCCCTCTTGGACGTGCCACTTATAAAGAGATGAGCCAGTAAAACTCCTTACGTCAGCTTAGATCTCTTGGATCAGACGTTCGGAAGATTTTCTGCAAATCCTTTTCGTTTGTCGCCCCTATTAACGTTCAGACCTTTTTATGGGTTGCCATGAATTTTTCACAAAAGGTATTATTTTTCAACGCCTTAACCCCACTTCGAGTGATCTTAATTCAGCACTATGGGAAGTGGCTCGAAATAATAATGCTGAGCATAGGAGAAAAGTTCCGCAAATTTTTGGCAATTTTTCGCCCATTTTTTAATCGCAAAATATTTGGGAACTTTATCGGGAAACGCCCGTTGTATCTGTACTCGTTCACGAGACAGCTTGTTGCGCTCCGTCCCCCACCCCAACCCAGGCGCAACAAAGTTGGGGGAGCTCCCCAAGGGCTCCCAATATAGGCCCCTCCCGTTCCCTTGTGGTTCGGAGGGGCCTTTTTTTATGTTGTCTCAATTGGGGCAGTGGGTTTATTGCGCGGCCTGTGCGTTCGGCGCCGCGACAGACCAGTTTTCGGTGACGGAGTTGGGGAAGCTGATCACAACCTGGGTGCCACCATTCTCGGACAGCATTTCTAAAGTGCCTCCCAGTTGACGCGCAAAGCCGCCCATAAGCGACATGCCGATACTGCCTTGCTGAACCCCCTCGCCCGAGGGTAAGCCACCGCCATTATCGCGAATGGTCAGCGTCGTCCTCTCATCATCCCGCAGCAAGCTGATTTCGATAACGCCAATGGTGCGGCGCTTAAAGGCATGTTTCAGCGAATTGGTGACGGCCTCGGTTAGCAACAAGGTTAAAGGCGTTGCGGTTTCCGTGCGCACAATCATGTCAGGGATATCGATTTTAAACCGCACCCCCGATGTGTCCCCGCGCCACGTCATCTTTAACATTTGCTGGCACAGATCCATGACGAACGAGCGCAGGTTCACAAACTCCATGTCTTTGCCTTCGCACAACGTTTGGTGCAGCAAAGACAAAGCTGTGATGCGATTTTTGGTTTCTTCAAAAATGCCCAGTTGCTCAGGGTCGGTCATGCGACGGGTCTGCAAATTCAGGAAACTCATGACGATTTGCAGATTATTCTTCACCCGGTGATGCACTTCGCGGATCAGCATGTTGCGCTGGCGCACGGTCTGGCGCAGGTCAGCCTCGCGGTCTCGGATAAGCTTGGCCATGTTCGACAAAACCTCACCCAAGCTGCGCAGCTCATCCGGCGCTGCCTCGATACGCTGTGGCACAACGCTGTACCGGCCCTTGGCATAGGTGGCGGCGACACGCCCCAGATACGAAATCCACCGAATGACCAGGCGCTCAATGCCAATCCAGATGGTCACGACCGCCAACAGCCAAATGCCCATGGGCATCAGAACGCGCATCACAAGGTCGCGATTAGCTTCCTTGAATAACTGCGACGTGGGCCGCCCGTACAAGACATAGAGGTTGTCCCCTGCAATCGGCGTCAGCGAGTATAGGCGATCAACACCTTCTGCATCCGACGCCTCAAAAACCTGGGCCTTACCGTGAGTCGGCACAAATGGTGGGAACTTCGTCGGCAATTTACTGGCAATACTGACAATCATCTCGGGCAGCATGACAGGCGCACCTGTCGCATCCAACAACACAGCGATTGTTTCGGGTTCTAATTCCTGTGCTGCACTTAAGTTATCAAGCGCTTCAAGATTGATGCCCAGCGACAACGAGCCTTGGAAATTGCCCGCGTCATCGCGAACCGCCACCGCAGCGACAATCGTGACCTCATTCGAAAAGCGGCCCACCAGAACGTCGCTGACCGTAAAATCGGCACCATTCTTTAGCTCTTGCCACCACTCGCGATCGGTAAAGTCGCCTTTGACTTCATTTTCAGCTGTGCGGCACAAAGGCTTTGCGTGCGCATCCAGCAGCATCATATTTTTGTATGACGGCACATTGCGCACCGCTGCAAGCATGGTATCGGCACACGCTGGCATAATGGCGTTGCGCAGTACATTTTGTTTCGAGATTGCCGACAGGAGCTTCTCGGCACCGACGATTACTTTTTCCTGTTCGCGCACCGCCACTGACGCATCACGGCTTAACGATTCGCGGATCACTTGGCCCTGACGGGCATAAGCACCAAACGCCTGCCATATCCCTAGCGCCGCCGTAGGGCCCATTGCGAAACACAGCAGCAATACAATTTGCAGACGCAGCGAACGTGCTGGATTGCGCGCGAATTTCAGGGCCAGCGCCTCGGGTTCAGTTGTGTTGGGCGTGTTGGGCGTGTTGGGCGTCTCGGAGGTCAAAACCAAACAACCTTTAATGCACGTAAGGGTGATGAGTTAATATGGGACTGCGTAAATATAACAAGTGGCACATCTCAAGTGAAAAACGCGCTGCGTTCCGGAAAGACACATTATTATTCGTTAACGCATCTATGACGTCTACCAGACACTCTATTTTTGCGACTCTTATCCCTTGAAGACTTAAGGATTTTTCATGTTTTGAATACGCGCCTCGCATACGAAGCGAGGTGTAATAAACGCCATCACACCCAGTACGAAAAAGTCTCTAATAACGAACTCGGCATTTTGTTCCAAAAATATAGCTTTAGGGGAAGGTATTGGAAGTCTGCTAAGATTTTGCCTCATCATACTTTCCACAGCGAAATCGGAGTTGGAATGTCGTCAACATCCTTGATCCCACATCTCCCCTTTTTGCGCCGCTATGCGCGCGCTTTGACGGGGTCGCAATCCACTGGTGACAGTTATGTCCGCGCCACGTTGGAAGCGATCTTGGAAACAGATGAGTTGATCGATAAAAACCTGCCGCCACGTGTGGCGCTGTATCGTGCGTTCCGCAGCATCTGGGCGACAGCCAACCCCGAAGATAAGCCCGCCGTACAAATCAATGCCGGTACAGACCGTTCGGCCTTGGAACTGCTGACGCCGACGCACCGCCAAGCGCTGCTGTTGACGGCGATGGAAGGCTTTACCGAAATGGAAGCCGCCAAGGTGCTGGATTGCACGCCGCAAGACATCCCCACCATGATCGACAAAGCGCTGCAAGAAATCACCGGTCAGTCGCCAGTGCCGGTGCTGGTGATCGAAGACGAAGCTGTGATCTCGCTCGATCTGCAACGCATCGTCGAAGAGATGGGCCACTACGTCACCACCATTGCAGCCACTCGCCGTGAAGCTGTGGCGGCGGCTCATAAGCACACACCAGGCTTGATCTTGGCCGACATTCAATTGGCCGATAACAGCTCGGGGATTGATGCCATCAATGACATTTTGCGCGGCATTGATACACCCGTGATTTTCATCACCGCCTTCCCTGAGCGCCTGCTGACCGGCGAGCGCCCTGAACCGACGTTCCTGATCACCAAGCCGTTCATGCCGAACAACGTGAAAGCTGCCATTGCGCAAGCGTTGTTCATGTCGATGGAAGAAGCCCAACAGCGAAAGATCAGCGCCTAAAGCGCTGGTCTTTTGCGCTGAACCCTGACGCTGGGGTTTGGTGTGTTTTATCGTGAGTGATTGAAACACCTGATGCAAAGCGAGTCCGCTCCTCAAACAGCTCCGTCTGCGCCTGCCACGATCTTGATTGTGGAAGACGAAGTGATTGTGCGCATGGTCACCGTCGAAACGCTGCAAGAAGAAGGCTTTCATGTTCTTGATGCAGGCGATGGCAATGAAGCTTTGAAGATCTTGCACAGCGGCACCAAGATTGACGTGCTGTGCAGCGATGTGAACCTGCCCGACATCAACGGGTATGCGTTGGCGGCTGAGGCATTGAAGCAGCATCAGGCGATCAAAGTGCTGATGATGACCGGCTACAGCAAGAACCCGATGCCTGAGAGCATGAAGGCTGCGGGGGCGCGCACTCTTTACAAGCCCTTCGACCTGGATGAGTTGGCGCCATTGGTGCGCGAGATGCTGGGCATATCGGGCAACAAAGATGTTCGCGTAAAAAGCGAAGCCTCCGCCTGATTTTGCAGAACATATGCAGGGGGAATGTGGGGATAACGTGAAAGCACCACTGTTGAGTTGTGGGCAAAAAGAACGACCCTTCAAAGCGTCTTCAGACTTCAATCGCAACGCCATCTCACCCGCAAAAACTCCCGCACAAACGAAAAAGGCTCTGACATCTGCCAGAGCCTTTTCATTGTCACATCATGGGCTTCAGCGCGGCAGCGCTGATAACTACCAATCGCGTGAAACGTGGTAATAATCGTACGATTTTTCGCGAATGTTGCCTAAGTTGCCGTCGTCTTTAATCAGATCATCCAGATCATAGACTGGGGCACTTTTCAGTTCGTCTTTCGACATCGGCACCACATAGCCGTCTTTGTCTTTGGAATAGTTCAGCACAGACCACGGCACTGGCGCGTACTTTTCGCCAACACCTAAAAGGCCGCCAAAGCCTAAAGCGGCGAACATGATGCGGTTGGTTTGCTTGTCCAACACCACGTCTTCCACATGCCCGACTTTATCGCCGGCGGATGAGTAAACATTCGTGCCCTTTACTTTGGACGCGAGAATAGCACTGGTGTGACCACTTGCAGTCGGCATGGAATCCTCCACTGATTTAAAAAAAATGAGATGACCCGAGAGGGGGAAGACACATGCTGACATGCCGTCTTCATCACTCGCGCATCACATCAAACCAACGACCCGCACTGTCGATTGTTCCCCCACACGCCCCACCTGCGGTTTATTTCATGTGCGCAGCAGTAGAACCCCGCTCTGCGGTGTGGCTATATGTCCCCCGGACAGCCTTCAAACTGCCCATAAACCATTGTAAAAGCGGTATAATTAGGCCATCAAACAGGCCGCCTTGATGCGCCGGAGCACCCTTTTGTTTCCGCGCATACGTTGGCATGCTGCATTTCACGCTTTGCTTTTGATCGTTCCCGTTTTCGCGTGGCGTTTTTTTTAATGACTCGTCCCCACACATCGGCCCGGCTTGTTGCATTCATGGCGATCAGCGTCATCGTTCTGATGCTGGTTGCAGTCGGCACGACAATTTTGGTGTTGCGTGAAAATTTAAACCAAAGCTTCGCCACCGAAAGCGCGTTGCGCTGGGTGGGCACCGCTGCCGAAACGCTGATGGATCGCACCGACCCCACAGCGCTGAAAATTACCGAAGCCGAAGAACGGGTATTTTTAGCAGCCCTGTCGCCCGCGGGTGTGGTGGATTACCGCATCATCAACCCCGAAGGTTATGTGGTGCGCACCAATCGCTCGGAAACCATGGGCGCGGTGCTGGCCCCCAGCATCATTGAGCAAATCCGCGCCAAAGGTGCGATGGCTTTTCTGATTGATCCCCTTCGGAATCGCCCCCTTCAAGATGGCCAAGCCGAAGGCTATGCCACCTTAACAGTGCGCGATCGCATTATTGGGTATGTGGGCATTCGCCTCGACCGCGTTGAAGCAGGCCAGGATATTTTCCGGTTTGCGGAAATCGGCTTTCTGGTGTTCGCCAGTGTGGTGTTGGTGATTGGTGCGCCCGCCGTAACGGTGCTGTACCGCCACCTCGATGCCCGCGGCGTGTTGGAGCAAGATTTAAAACGCCGCACCGCCGACCTGATGCGGGCCGAAGAAATTGCCAACGTTGGCCACTGGATGCTGAAACGCGACACCGAGGTGTATGAGTGGTCACCCGAGATGTTCCGGATTTTTGGGGTGGACCCGGCGACCTTCACGCCCACCGCCGTTGCAGTGCTGGCGCGCTATCACCCGAAGGATCGCAAAAAAGCCTCGGAAGCAAATTTAGAGGCGATCAAAACCCGCCAGACTGCGCGCGAAGATATCCGCATCAAACGCCCTTCGGGCGAAATTCGTTACACCGAGAATTTCATCGATTGTATTTTTGACAAGAATGGCATCGGCATTGGCTTCTTTGGCGTCACGCGGGATGTGACCGACCGGGTGCTGCAAGAAACAGCGCTGCGGGATGCACGCGATAATCTGCAAACCCAAGCAAATGAACTGACCGTCATGGCGCGGGAACGCGAAATGGCGATTGAAAAATCAGACCGCGCCAATGCGGCCAAAGGCGATTTCCTGGCGATGATGAGCCACGAACTGCGTACGCCGATGACCGGTATTCTGGGTATGGCCGATTTGCTGCGCCTCAGTGGCCTGTCACGCGACCAGGAAAAGCTGGCTGATAACCTGATTATCTCGGCCCACTCGTTGCTTGACCTGTTGAACGACATTCTCGATTTCTCAAAAATCGAAGCGGGCAAGATTGAGATCGAGCATGTTCACTTCTCGCTGCAACGCCTGGTGATGGCGTTGCAAAGGTTATTCGACCCTGCAATCCGCGAGAAAGGAAACACACTGAATGTTGAAATCGCCACCGGCACGGTGAACACCGTAATTGGCGACCCCAAGCGCTTGAACCAAGTTCTTGCGAATTTAGTCTCGAACGCCAACAAGTTCACCGACCGGGGCAATATTGCGATTCTCGTTTCATCTCGTGCGCAAGCTGACGGCACGCACATGATTGAGGTGAAAGTAAAAGACAGCGGTATTGGCATGTCGCCTGAGAACCAGCAAAACCTGTTCATGCCGTTCACGCAGGCAGATACCTCAACCTCGCGCCGTTACGGCGGCACAGGTTTAGGCTTATCCATTTGCAAACGCTTGCTGGATGCCATGAATGGCACCATTAGCGTGAACAGCGCTAAGGGCGAAGGCTCAACCTTCACCGTGCGCATCGCGCTGCCGACAGGGGATAGCGCCAAAGCGGTGGATCGCTCGCTGGCCGCAGCGCCGCAGTTGCAATCCGTAGGCACGCGGGCGCTGCGCATTCTGGTTGCCGAGGACAACGACATTAACCGCGCGCTGTTCCAGAAGATGCTGGAAAGCATGGGGCACGAAGTTGTCACCGCCGAGAACGGACAGCGGGCAGTGGAACGGGCGCGCGCACACATTAATAACGACCCGTTTGATATCATCCTGATGGATATTCAAATGCCGGTGATGGATGGCCTGCAAGCCACCGCAGCATTAAGAGGTGCTGGCGGGCGTTTGGCGTTGCTGCCGATTATTGGGCTTACGGCCGATGCGATGATCTCGCACCACAAAGGCTATATCGCAGCGGGCATGAACGCCATTGTGACCAAACCGGTGGATTGGCAGCACTTGTCGGGCACCATGATGGATTTGGTGGGCCCGCAGTTGGTGATTGATGGGAACTCGATTGATCAAGGCGGTGCGCAAGACGGTACCGCCGACAAACCCGCCAATGAGAATGCGCACATCAAACTCGTCGCATCATCTGACAATGCCGACAACTTAAGCCAAGCCAATATTATTGATGCGAATGTCATTAACGACATGCTGAGTGTGCTCCCATTGGACACCGTGACAGACTTATTTGAAAAGTTCATCGCGCAGATTGATACGTACCTCGCCAACATCAACGCGGCGGTAGCTGCGCAAGACATCACCAAAGCAAAAAGTGCCGCACATACCTTACGCGGCATCAGCGCCCAGTTTGGCGCTACCGAAATCTCGAATCTCGCCAGAACAATTGAAGAGAAAGATCAGGATATCGCGGTGATAACGCGCACGACACAAACCCTGAACACGGCGGCCTTGAAAACCAAAGACGCTGGCCACAAGCTGTTAGGCGAGATGCAGGGCTAACCCCTTCTCAAGTCCGGCGTTTTGTTGGAATGTCCGACCATCTTTTCAAGATGGGCTTTAGCAATGAGCGACAAAACGAGTGGCGCGTGCCTGTGCGGCAACGTGCAATATGAAATCACCGGATCGTATGAAGGCTTCTTTCTGTGCCATTGCTCGCGCTGCCGGAAAGGCTCAGGTTCGGCCCACGCGTCGAACTTGTTTTCCACGACAGCCAAGGTCAATTGGGTATCGGGGCAAGAGAACGTCAAAACCTACAATGTGCCGAACACACGACATCAACGCAGCTTTTGTGCGACGTGCGGCTCGGCTGTGCCGGGTATTCATAGCGGCGGTGCGTTTATCGTCGTGCCAGCGGGAAGCGTTGACACCACCATCACGACACAACCCACCGCTCACATTTGCTATTCCAGCCGCGCGGAGTGGGAAGACAGCCTCAGCACTGCGCCAAAGATGGATGGCCTGCCGGGCTAAATAATCATCGCACGACAAATAATAGCACAAACAAAAAGCGCGCTGCGGTTTCCCACAGCGCGCTTTGTCGTAAGCTGTATGTGCTTGAAGCTTAGAAGTTCAAGCTCTTAGAAGTTCAAGCGGGCATTGATGCCGAAATAACGGTCGGCTTCACGCGGGATGATGTAGCGATAGCTGCCGCCTGGGCCGCCCGAGGTGATGGCCGACGCAAAGCTTTGGTCGAGCACGTTCTTCACCTGGAAGGTCACGCGGTAACGATCAGCGTTTTCAACCAAGGCCAGCGACAGATCGAGCGTACCGTAGCCATCGATGGTTGTCGCATCGCGAATAGCTTGTGACGCATCGAGTTGGCTGATTTGGTCCGACTGAGCGTTGAATTGACCGGCCAGAACCACGTCAACCACTGCACCGGTACGAACGCGGTAATCAGCACCCAATGAGCCTTTCCACTTCGGCGCGTAAGCCAGCTTCGTGCCCGAGGGCACAACGCCGGTGATCACACCGTTGGTCGGGATCTTGAACTGATCAACGCGCGCATTGGTATAAGCCAAGCCCGCATTGATGTTGAAGTCCGTGGTTGGACGGATCAACGCTTCGACTTCAAAGCCACGGGTCGAGACTTCACCTGCGTTGGTGAAGCGTGTGACCAGCACACCAGCGACGGTGTCTGGATTGTTGGCTTGGAAGTTATGATACTCGGCATAGAAGCCCGCCAAGTTCAAAACCAACTGACCATCGAGCAGCGTATTCTTCAAACCAGCTTCGTAGCTGTCGGCCGTTTCGGCATCGATCACGTTCGTGCCGGTTGCGGTGAGGTTGTAGAACACGTTGTAAGCTGGGCCTTTGTAGCCGCGCGAGTATGTGGCGTAGAAGGTCGACTCAGGGGCCAACTCGTACGAAATGCCGGCTTTGCCCGACACGTTTTCATTCGAGGTGTTACCCGTGAACGGACCGAAGCTGGCGTTAATGCCAGGGCCCGCCAACGCGGTTGTGCGGCTATGGAACACCGACAACTTATCAGACGTGTAGCGCAAACCACCGATGATCGCGAATTGATCGGTGATGTTCAGTTCGCCTTGGCCGAACAGAGCGTAGTTCTTGAAGGTCGAGCCAAACGTTGCGGTGCCGGTCGGTTGTGTGACCGTCAGACCCGCCGTGGTGCATGGTACCAGGCCGGTGACAGGCGTCGGCGATGTGCAGACGATGTCATTCCGCGTGAACGTACGTTCGGTTTCAGCGCGCGAATAGTAACCACCGACAACATAGGTGAAGAATTGGTTGTCGGGCGAGGTTAAGCGCACTTCTTGGGTCAGCGTGTCAGAGGTTTGCGGGCCGAAGTCATGCAGTTGGTTGAAGCCAACATAAGCGCGCGGCAGCCAATCACCATCACGGATTTCGGTGTTGTCGTATTCACGATACGAACCGATGTAGGTGAAGGTGTGATCGTTGAAGTCGTAATCGGCTTGCAGCGAGATACCGCCACCTTTTTCCTTCGTCGAGGTCACCAAATCTTGGTTCACAGCGCGGGTCTTGTCGCCTTGCGGTGTCGGCAATGCGGCCAAGGTGGCGTTGGTCGGCGCGGTACCGATCAACTCGGCATAGCCATCATCATTTGCTTTGCGGTAGTCAGCGATGATGGTGAAGTTCAGCGCATCAGACGCTTCGATCGTGAATACGCCGCGGGCACCGTAGTGCTCGTAACCGTTCACGCGTTCGTTGTTGAACACGTTGCGGATGTTGCCGTCGTAGTTGCCGTAAAAGCCGGTGAAGCGGCTTTTCACTTTGTCACTCAACGGCAAGTCAACTGCACCACGCACGCGGTATTCGTCGCCGCCGGTTGCGTAGCCGCCTTCGATATAGCCGCCAACCACATCACCCGGACGCTTGGTGACGATGTTGATGACACCAGCCGAGGTGTTTTTGCCGAACAGCGTGCCTTGGGGCCCGCGCAGCACTTCCAAGCGATCAATGTCGATCAAGTCGCTGAAGGCTTCGCCAGCGCGGCTGAACACAACACCGTCGACAACGGTCGAGATCGACGGTTCACCAGCGATGGAGAATGTCGAGGTGCCAACGCCGCGTAAGTACAGCGATTGGTTGATGGTGGTGCCCGACTTACGGAAGTTCATGGTCGGCACCAAGTACTGCGCGCCTTCCAAGTTGATGGCGCCAGAGTTGGTGATGGCATCGCCCGAGATCACCGACACAGCCACCGGCACATCTTGCAGGCGCTGTTCGCGTTTTTGGGCGGTCACGATGATTTCTTCGACCTGATCGGCATACGCCGCGCTGGTCGCGAGCAGGGCCACAACGGCGGCGCTACTCAATAAGGTTGTCTTTTTCATATAATTCCCTCAGTTCCTTGTGGGTGTCTAACGTTGTCATATCCAGCCCTGTTAAAAGGGACTTCAGCATTGGGCATAAAAACCGCGCGCCAAACGTCCCTCTGGGTAACCGGGTCGACCCCTTCCGTTGCCTCGAATGACCTCAAACCGATCAATCATAAATGCGGAAGTTGTAACGTCCTCCGCACCCGACCAGCCCCAGAGGCGCTTATGCTTCATAAGCGCGAGACAAGAGAAATTTCTTTCATCGAACTGTCACACGTTTTTCGGGACACACTTGTCCACACCGCATGACCGCTCGCGAATAACAAAAGTGTGTTCTAGAAACCTAATTCTTTCATCTCAACGGCGCGTTTCTCGCGCGCGCTGATCTCGGCCGCCGTTCCAATCGCGACCGCCATCAAACCATCGTGCGCCGTTACTTCAACCGGACCAGCCCCACGCACAGCGGCATTGAATTTCTGATGCTCATAGAATGTTGAACCGTGGTGTGTGCCGACCTTCAACGCCGTCGCATCCACATCGATATTACGACGCTCAACCTTTTTCGGATTACGGAAACCAACGCGTGGTGAATAAACAAGATCACCCGAGGGGATCAGCACATCAAGGCGTGCTTTATCACCCACCGCGGTAATCTCTTCTTGGTTCTCAGCGCCATCAGCGAACATGGATAAATCCAACATCGCACGAACACCGTTGGCGAAATCCACTGTGGTGTAACTATTGTCGATAATATCAGGCTTTTGGCCCTCATAGCGTTCATCGACGTGGTTCACGTCCATCGCACCCGAGCAGTACACGCGCACCGCTTCAGACTTGGTAATCAAGCGCATGAGATCAAAAAAGTGACAGCACTTTTCCACCATCGTGCCGCCGGTGTTTCGCGAGAAACGGTTCCAGTCTTTCACTTTGACGAGGAATGGAAACCGGTGCTCGCGGATCGACAACATTTGCAAGCGGCCAATACGGCCACTGTGCACCTGAGAAATAAATTCCACCGCTGGCGGCATGTAGCGGTATTCCATCGCCGTCCAGAATGGCGCTTTGGATTTCTTCGCCTGCTCGACAATCCAGCGTGCATCTTCGATTGTTGTAGCCAGCGGCTTCTCGCACAAAATCGGCAAGCCTGCATCGAACAGCGGCGCGAGCACATCGCGATGTGTATAGTTCGGGCTGGCAACAATCACGGCGTCAACCAAGCCACTCTTGGCCAGCGCTGCGCCATCAGCAAAAGTTTTCACACCAGCGGCTTTGGCGCCCAGCGCATCACGCGCCCAGCCCAAAGATTCTTCCACCGGGTCAGCCAGAGCTGTCACCACAGCACCAGGGGTCACGGATAGGTTGTTGATGTGCTCGACGCCCATCATCCCCGAACCGACCAAGCCATAACGAACCGTATCGACCAAAGAATATTCTCCCGAAATCGCTATATGACAGCGCTGACTTATTGTGAGTATTCTCTCGGCGCGAAGTTTGGGGCAAGCCTAAAAAGACTGTGCCACAACCACACTTTGGTGTGGCACGCCCAAAGGCTCTGGGAGGGGTCATTTGCATGTCGGATACGCTGCAACGCACAATAAATATTGGTGCAACGCAAGAAACATCCCTCAGCGACAAAATGCGCTGGGTGCTGTTCATGTTTATCGCCGTGTCCGGTATTTTGGCGCTGGTTGACCGGCAGATTATCTCGGTGCTGAAGCCAACCATTGCCGCAGAAATGAACTGGACCGATGACGACTACGGCACTCTGGGCGCGTGGTTCCAAGGGGCCACAGCGGTCGCCCTTCTGGTGGCTGGCCGTTTTGTAGACAAGTTGGGCGTGAAATGGGCCAATCCCATCAGCGTCTTTTCCTGGAGCGTCGCAGCCGTGTTGCACGGCTGGGCGCTCAGCCTCACCCAGTTCGTTGTGGCGCGTGTGGGCTTGGGTGTGACCGAAGCCGCCGTGACGCCGACACAGATCAAAACCCTGGCGACGATCTTTCCGCCTCAACTGCGCTCAACCGGCGTGGGGCTCTCGAACGCCATCGCCAGCATCGGCGCGATTACTGCGCCGTTCATCATTCCGATGATTGCGGTGCCTTATGGCTGGCGCGGCGCTTATGTGATTGCGGGGATCGCGGGGCTGGTGTGGGCGGTGGCCTGGATTCTTACCACGCGCAACGTGAACTTTGGTGATACAGGCACGGTCGCCGCAAAAATTGAAGAGAGCGGCAAGCCCTTGTGGAAAGAACGCAGCGCGTGGGCCATTGCAGGCGCCAAAGCCTTGAGTGATTCAACCTGGTGGCTAATGCTGTTCTGGATGCCGGACTTTTTAAATCGCCAATTTGGGTTGGCGGGCTCTGAGATCGCACCACCGCTGGCGATTGCTTATACAGGCGCCGCCATTGGCGCGATTTTCAGCGGCACGATTGCCAGCTACTTTCTAAAGCGTGGCGTGAGTGTGAATCGTGTGCGCAAAGTCGCGATGCTGATCAGCGGTGTGTTGGTGTTGCCATTACCATTGGCTTTGCAAGCTGACACGCCGACAACAGCAGCACTGATTTTGGCGGGCGTGTTGGCCGCGCACCAAGGCTTCTCCACAAATTTATTCGCGTTAATCACCGACGTGGTCGACAAGTCCCGCATTGGCCGCCTCACCAGCTTCGGCGTGTTCAGCGGCAACATCGGCGGCATGGTGACGTTGAAAGTGGCGGGCTTGGTGCTAACAGCAGGCTTGGGTTACATGCCGCTGTTTATGTTCGCGGCGGTGTCATACCTGCTGGCGCTAGCATGGATTCACCTGATGATCCCCACCATTCGCCAAATCGAGCAAGACACAAGCGACGTCATGCCCGCAGGCTTACACTAAGAAGCCGTGGTCGATTTTCGGCAGCACGTGGCGGGCAAATAAATCTGCTTCCGCCGCGTGCGGATAGCCGGAAAGAATGAACGCCTCGATCCCCATGTCGCGGTAGTCGTTCAGCTTGGCGAGCACCTGATCTGGGTCACCGACAATCGCAGCGCCGCAGCCTGAGCGTGCGCGGCCCACACCGGTCCACAAATTGGCTTCGGCATAGCCATCCGACGATGCGCCTTCGCGCAAGACGGCCTGCGCATGCACACCTGCTGATTTTGAATCGAGTGACTTCTCGCGGATCGCCGCACCCGTTGCCGCATCCAACTTCGAAAGGAGACGATCAGCCGCCGCACGGGCTTCTGTCTCAGTGTCACGCACGATCATGTGCGCGCGGTAGCCATAGCGTAATTTACGGCCATACTTTGCTGCGCGTTTATCCATGTCGGCCATGATAGCAGCGATGTTTTCTTTTTTATCGGGCCACATCAGGAACACATCGCAGCCTTTGGCCGCAGCTTCGCGTGCGTCTTCTGACAAACCACCGAAATACAACAGCGGCGCTTTACCAGAAACAGTCGTGATGCGCGGCGGATTGAGTTTCAATTTCCAAAACTCACCATCATGATCCAGCGGTTGGCCATTCAGCATGGTTTTCAAAATGCTCATGGCTTCAACAGTGCGCGTGTAACGCGGCTTAGACTCCATCTTCTCGCCCGGCATATCGGACGAAATGATGTTCACCGTGAGGCGCCCACCCAAGATGCGATCAATCGTCGCAATTTGACGCGCGAGTTGCGGCGGCCACAACTCACCAATCCGCACAGCCATCAGTAAGCGCATGCGTTTCACATGCGGCGCAATGGCTGCGGCAAAAGCTGTTGTATCGATGCCGAGTTCGTACCCTGACGGCAGCAGAATATTATCAAACCCGCCCGCTTCGGCTTGCAGCACGATATCGCGGCAATGCTCCCAGCTCGATTTCAACTTATCGTCGGGCACACCCAAAAATTCGTAGTCGTCATCGCACAGCGCTGAAAACCAGCTGATCTCGCAAGGCGGGCGTTTGGTCATGGCAACGGCTCTCCCATGGAAGCAACCAGCACTGCATACCATTCAGCGCGGGTCCAACGCGGTTTGTAGGCATCAGGAATTTCTTGAATACGCTCGGGCTTTTGCGTGCCGACAATGGGGATCGGCTTCGCGGGGTGCGCCATGATCCAGCTGTAGGCGGCAGCAGCGCGCGAGACGTTTGTCTCCGCTGCTTTTGTATCGAGCAACGCCGCGACAGCTTGCGCGCGCGGCTCTTTCGGGTTGCCGATGCGCCCGCCGCCCAACGGCGACCACGCCAGCACGGCCATGTTCTTCGCCATGGCTTGATCGAGAAGGCCGTCTTTCAACGGTTGATATTTCAATGGCGAAAACTCAGGCTGAATCGAAACAATTGGGAGCGCCAAGTGTGCCGCAAGCGCATCGACTTGCGATGTCGTGAAATTCGAGACGCCGAACGCGCCAATCTTCCCCGCTTTATGCGCAGCCGTAATGGCTTCGGCAATTTCGGCGGGGTGCGTCAGAAAATCCGGGCGGTGAATTTGCCACAGCGCCACGCGCTCCACGCCCATGCGCTTCAACGATGCATCGATTGCATCTTTTAAATACGTGGCGCTTGAATCGTACGGCACGCCCATGGAGATGCCGCCCTTGGTGGCGATGACCATGCGTGAGGCGAGAGATTTGTTTTTGGCGAACACGCGCCCCAGCAGCAATTCAGCTGCACCAAAGGGTTCGTTGTTGTCGGGGCCATAAATGTCGGCAGTGTCAAACAGCGTGACGCCAGCATCGAGGGCTGCGAGAACGCGCGCTTCGGCAGCAGCCACATCGTCCCCGGCAAAGCGCCACATACCCCACGCGACAGACGAAACATCGGGCCCACCTTTATAAAGCGGGCGGGATTTGGCGGGGGCTGGAAGCAATGTCATGTGCAATACGGGCTCAAAAATGGGCGAACAAACAAACCATATGATAGCGTTGTCACATTGATAGGCCCGCGCCTGCCCGGTTGGCAAGACGGGGCATAATATTCAGTTCAAACAGTGATTTAGCCCTTCGCAGGTGCAGCAGTGGACGCGCGAAGCACCAGTTCATGCGGCAGGCGGCGGTGCACTACCTCGCCATTGTGATTGAACAGCAAAGCCGCCGCCGCATAGGCCAGATCGCGTGTCGGCTGGCGCACGGTCGTCAGCGGGGGCCAAAGCTGGCTGGCCAGGGCGGTGTCATCGAACCCGGCCACGGACAATTGCCCCGGCATGGAAATTCCCCGGCGGTGCGCGACCGTAATGACACCTGCCGCCATGTCATCGTTGCTGGCAAATATCGCCGTGGGTGGGATTTGCAGGTCCAACAATATATCCCCCGCCGCTTCACCCGAGACGAAATCAAACGCCCCCTGCACCACGTACTTGGGCTCGAACGATAACCCGGCCCGGTCCAGCGCCCGGCGATAGCCATACAACCGCTGGTCCGAAGCCGCGTGATTGGTGTGCCCAATAATAAAGCCGATGCGTTTATGCCCCAGCGCGATCAAATGGCTGGTCATGTCGTCGGCGGCTTTGACGTCATCCATAGAAACAGATGACGAGCGCGTGTGATCAGTGCCCGGCGATATCCGCACATAGGGCACATTACGACGCTCTAACTCCGCCAACACCGGCTCGGCATCGGTGACGGGCGATGACAAAATCACGCCGTCCACTTGGGTTTGATCAATCAGCCCGCCAATCTCAGCGGTGAGACGTGGTGATGCCACATCGGACGGCTGGGCCAGCAACCGCACGCCCTCTTCCGTGCAACGCGCCCAAACACCCAACTGAATTTGATGAATATAATGCGGGCTGTGGTTGTCGTAGATCAGCGCGATTTGGTAGCTGCGCTTACCAGCTAAAATGCGCGCGGCAACGCTGGGCGTGAAATTCATTTCTGCCACCGCGCGCTCGACCCGTGCACGCGTTTCTTCCGAGACGTAACGTTCTTTATTCAGCACGCGCGAGACGGTCTTCATAGATACGCCTGCGGCGACGGATACGTCTTTAATGGTTCTGCGGCTGGTCATGGCAAAATGTCTTAACGGGGCCCTAAAATCCAAGCCCAATCCTAGCCTTAGAGCAACCCGAAACGCCACAAGCGTCTTTGACCATCAGGACCGTTTGGCATAGCGGAACCAGACGGTAGAGATGTGGCCTTCAATCAATATTAAGGTTGGTTACTTATGGTCCCGCCTCTTCTGAGGAGATGTCATGAACCTATCAATTCACCATGTCGGCGGCAGATGGGGCACCATTCCATCCATCGACAAATGGGTGTCGTTTTTCCCAAGTTTTGACATCACGCTTTATGAGCCAGATCAGGCGGCGGCTGAAAAAATACGCCGCATGGACCTCAAAAAAGAGCGCGGCTTTAACAGCGTTAATATCCAAATGGATTGCTTAGGTGAATTCGATGGCGCATCGGAGTTTCATCTGTGCTTTGACAGAAGCGCATCTAGCATGTTGCCTTTTGATCCTGAGTTTAGTGAATACTCTGTGTTCATCCCACAGCGCGGGCGCGGCGTCTATAAACTGGGCATTGCCCGCCAGGCTGAAACGATTTCGGTCAATGTTCGCTCCATCGGCTCACTGATCGCCGAAGGAAAAATTTCCGCCCCGGATGTGCTGTCTGTCGACGCTGAAGGTGCTGCTCTTCAAATTTTAAAGGGCGTTGGCCAGAAAAATCTACAAAACGTGGTTGGCTTATTTGTTGAGTCATCATTTCTGCCCTGCCGCACGGGCGAGTTACCGCTTCATGATATGCTCAGCTATCTCTCACGTGAGGGATTCTTGCTGTTTGAAATGTCGAACATGGCGCGCTATTCGCTGAGCGAAATGCATCTTGGCGCATATGACCGCGGGATTTACACCGACATTCAAGACGCGCTTTTCCTTAGAAATCCGAAAACGGTCGATGACCCACAGACGCTTCAGAAACTTGCCATGGTCTCTCTGCTTTGCGGGGCAACGAGCATTGCTTATGAGTGCTTCAAAAAGCTAGATAAACTGGGTCAGGAATTTGCCTGGCACCAGCCATCCGAAAACAATGGAATAAACTTCTTACATGATTTCTACAAAACGTTCTCGAGCTACCGGCACTTAACACTGCCCAAGCTTGATGAGACGTTTACTGTGGAAATTCACAACTATATGCAATACTCCGACACGTACCCGCCGCAGGATGTTTTTGATCGATATTCGGCGCATATGGCCAGCACGATTCCGAAGTATCTACACGTCCTTGCGGAATACAAGCAGCTGGAAAAAATTGTGCCGACACACGACATGCTGTACGCAAAATATGGGCTGAATGATCTCGCAGAAACCGCAAAAGCCGAACGGCTGCGGCAAATCGAATTCCTGAAAGATGCGCTAGCGCGCGTTGGCGTTCTCAAACGAGGCTGATTTTATATAGAGCGGCAGACAAAATCCCTTTCGGAGAATAGAGAGAGCTTTTTATGGTGGGGCATCACCAACTGTTTTGAAGATGATTAGATAGAGACCGCGCGCATCAAACCTCATAAATTGATGTGATCTTATAAGGGCGGCTCGTTTGACGACCGGTGTTCCAAGACAGATGAAAAGCATTGTGATTGGTGGCGGCCCGGCTGGCCTGATGGCAGCTGAGGTCTTGAGTGCGGGCGGCGCTCACGTCGACCTGTATGACGCCATGCCCAGTGTGGGCCGTAAGTTCCTGATGGCCGGCAAAGGGGGCTTGAATATCACCCACGCTGAACCGTGGGATGCGTTTGTGCCGCGCTACGGCGCGCGTATTGCGATTATTGAAAAGGTATTGAAGAGTTTTACGCCGGATGATTTTCGCGCCTGGGTGAAAGAGTTAGGTGTCGAGACATTCGTGGGCACATCGGGCCGCGTATTTCCGAAAGAGATGAAAGCGGCCCCCTTGCTGCGGGCCTGGCTGAGGCGCTTACGTTCGGCGGGTGTGCAGTTTCACATGCGGCATAAGTGGATCGGCTGGGCTGATACCCACAATCATACATCCGTGAAGTTTGAAACGCCCGAGGGCGAGATAACAGTTGCAGCCGATGCAGTTGTGTTGGCGCTGGGCGGTAGCAGTTGGCCGCAGTTGGGCTCGGATGGGGCGTGGGTCAATTTGCTAGCCGCGCGCGGTGTAGATATCGCAGCCCTGCAGCCGTCGAACTGCGGGTTCGATGTGAGTTGGAGCAAATTCTTCAGCGAGAAATACGCAGGCGCACCTGTGAAATCTGTGGTGGCTTCGATCACTTCAGTGACTGGAGAAAGGATCCAACGCCAGGGCGAGTTTGTGACAACCGCAACAGGCGTTGAAGGCAGTTTAATTTATGCTTTGTCAGCATGTGCGCGTGACGCGATTACGGCGCACGGCACAGCGACGCTGCACCTCGATTTAGCGCCCGGCAAAACACTGCCGCAACTGACTCAGAATTTACAAAAACCGCGTGGACGAAAATCGCTGCCGAACTTCTTACGTGAGTATGCAGGCCTAGAAGGTGTGAAAATCGGCCTGCTGCGCGAAGTGCTTTCGGCTGATGATATGGATAACACCGAACATCTGGCCGCGACGATTAAAGCTCTACCAATGACTTTGAACGCCCCGCGCCCCATAGCCGAAGCCATCAGCACCGCAGGTGGCGTGCGCTTTGAAGATCTTGATGAAAACTTGATGCTGAAAAAATTGCCAGGCGTTTTTGTGACCGGCGAAATGCTGGACTGGGATGCGCCCACAGGCGGCTATCTCCTTACAGCGTGTATGGCGTTGGGGCGGCACGTCGGAACAGGCGCACACTCGAAATCGTGAATAGTCTGCAGCTTGCAATCTTAAATAAGCCCTCTACTGTTTCCATCCTTCGCCAGCGCGGTAAAAAACTACGCGGCAGACCAGCGGCGCAACGGCTGCAGAAAATCGGTCGGGATAAGGGGGCTACATGTCAAAGTGTCGTTATGCCAGCTCTGGACAGTTTGGCTCGCGCTTAAACAGCCCCCACAAGACACCAACGCACAACCTTGACGTTAAAAAACTGAAGATTGAGCAACCAGAAGCACACAATCGATTCAGTTATCATCGCCTTATTCAGCACGTCAAAAGCGCAAGGCGACCGTCATGGTTAACGGCATTACGAGGCTCTCTGTTATTGCTCGCAGCGATCCACTCGCATATGGCAGTGGCCGCAACGACATACGCCACTCCACAAAAAATTCTCGCTTATAAAAATCCCAGCGGGTCGAGTGTCTCGCAGATGGCGACCGTTGATCTGAATGGCGACGGGCTGGAAGACGTTATTGCTGCGTTCTCATATAGCTCGCCTTTGCAAAATCAGGGCATTCCGATTCAGATCATGCTGAGCAACGGAAATGGCGGCTATACAGATGGCACATCCAGCGTAATCCAAGATCAGGTGCCAGCAACAGTCGCTGCCGCAAAAATAGTGACTGCAGATTTTAATGGCGACGGTCGACCTGACGTACTGATCGCGGACGCTGGTTACCGTTCAGCACCCTTTCCTGGTGCGCAGAGCGTTTTGCTCCTATCGCAAGCCAATGGTCGATATGTCGATGCGTCCAGCAACCTGCCGCAACAATTAGCTGCAACCAATTCAGCGACCGCTGCAGACATCGATGGCAGCGGGCACATCGCAATTTATATGGGGAATGTAGACTCGAGCCAGCGCGTCCCTCCGCAAATTCTGATGAACGATGGAACTGGCCGGTTCACAATCTCAAGTGATCGGCTTCCTTCAAATATCGGAACCATCAACGAGAATAAGACGACGTTCTCTGCCAGTGCTTTTGCAGATTTCAACGGTGACGGCTGTCAGGATCTGATCCTTGGCAATCAGTCGGATTATGCTGAGTCTCAAGTTCTCATCAATAATTGCAGTGGCTACTTCACCATTCGGCTGAACGCGTTACCTTCTAAGACTTTCTCAGACGGGATTGTGCTCGACATCCACACGGCGAAACTCGGAACGAGCGGCAAATCCGACCTCCTCCTCGCGATGACGCACAGAGATCGCAAAGGACAGGCGATCCAGGTGCTTATAAATAATGGTGATGGCACATTCCGGGACGAAAGCACTCAGCGCCTTAACCTGCGCACTGACACAGGCGCAACTCTTGATCGCCTCGATGTCGCAGACTTGAACGGCGACTGCACCACTGACATCGCCATGAGTATGGGGGCAGAACTTCAATTTTATACCAATAACGGCGCGGGTACATTCACGCGGCAGAGCACCAATCTGCCAACAACTTTCGAGCGCGCGCTCCCGATTGATCCCAAAGGGCTAGGCCGAAAAGCTTTCCTGAGTAGCGGGAGTGATGGGTTTTACCTCACAGACACCACTGACGGCGCGACGTGCACCCCGCAATCCAGCGCGATCTTCTCTACGGCCCAAAATACATCGCGGTCGTACTTACGATTCTACAATACTGGCAAAGAGAGTGGTACGGCGACACTCATACTAACAAACGCGTCAACAGGTCAATCCGTTGGCACCTGGCGAACCCCCGCCATCGCGGCAGGCGCCGAGGCGCAGTATTATATTGGGGACATTGAAAGCAGCATCGGCGTAACAACACCTAAGCCGGACTATTATGCTTTATCAGTGCAATCCAATATTATCGGCTACTTTCAGCATGTGCTCTGGAAGCCCGCCGATGGCACGCTCACAAACTTGAGTACCTGCAACACCGGGGTGACAGCTGATTCCACGAAACTTAGCGCAGTTCATACCTCGCTCCTTGATACTGGTTATCCGAGTTCCGTGGTGGTCAATAATACCGGCTTTTTGAAAGTCGCTGTGGTGTTGGGGATTTATGACGCGACCAGCGGCACGAAACTTGGAACATACACGACGACCTTAATCCCGCCCGGCGGACAGGCCGTTCTGCCGATATCAACGATAGAGACTGGGGCCAACATTGCGCCATCCGACAACAGATATCACTACGTTATCAAGGCCGAGAACACCTTCACTGGCTTCCTCCAACATCTGCTCACGAATGCACAATCTGGCGTCATCACAGATCTGACAACCGCTTGCGCCATCAATCAGACAGCGCCCCGTACAGCGACAGCACTGGCACGGCCAAGCGTGATCCTGTCCACGGCTCAAACCGCATCGCAATCATACGTGCGGCTTTACAACACCAGCACAACCCCCGGCACGGCCGCCATCACCTTGTCCGATTACATCACCGGGCGGTCACTTGGCCAATGGATCAGCCCGTCCATCCCAGCTGGGGCAGCGGTGCAGTATTATATTGGCGACATCGAACGCGGCGTCGGCCAAAGCTTCGCGAAGCCAAGCTATTACTCCCTTGGGATCAATTCGAATATCTCAGGCTATTTCCAGCATGTGCTCTGGAAACCAACCGATGGCACGCTGACAAACCTAAGCACCTGTGCCAGTGGCGTGACCGCCGACCCCACCATGCTGAACGCAGTTCACACCTCGCTCCTCGAGGGCGGCTACCCTAGCTCTATCGTCGTCAATAATACTGGCACGTCAGCAGCAACCGTGGCTCTGGGGATATACGACGCGACAAGCGGCACGAAGCTGGGAACATACACAACCGCCTCGGTTCCGGCAGGCGGAAAGGTAGTGCTGCCGATATCGAGGATAGAAGCCGGAGCCAATATTGCGCTGTCCGATAGTAGATATCACTACGTCATCAAAGCTGAGAACACATTCACTGGCTTTCTCCAGCACGTCCTCAACAACGTACGAGCAGGCGTTACCACCGATCTTACCACATCATGCGCACTGACAGCAGGTGGCGGGGCATCATCGGTTGCGATCCCAAGCTATGATGAGCGCACAATCACATTCCCGACGGATTTGGTGACAAATGCAAGCGACCTTGCATTAATCGATTTCGATAGCGACGGCGATCTCGATCTCATTATGGTCCAAGTGGCGCCAGCCACTTATCCTGAGACCAAACGCCGCCAGCTCGCGTTCCGTAACGATGGAGGCGTATTTACCGACGCAACCAGCCAAATCTTAGGCGATTTAATACTTGTCGGTGTGCGCCGGCTCCGCGTTGCCGATTTCAACAAAGATGGCCGCTCCGATCTTTTCATGGCCGAGACAGGGACAGATACATTCCCATTCCCTGGCGCCCAATCGAGACTCCTTATCCAAACACCTGACGGCAGGCTGGCTGACGAAACGTCAACCAGACTTCCACAGCATAATGCCTACACTCACGCGTCGGACGTCGCCGATATCAACGGCGACAATGCGCCAGATATCTTTATGGGCAGTTTATCGCCCTCCGATCTCATTCGTCTCTACGTCAACGACGGGAGCGGAAACATGATCGACAGATCTGACCTTCTGCCAGCATCCGTATCATCCGGTGCACCCGAAACTATGGCGGCGGAATTCTGCGATGTGAATGGCGACAATCGCCCTGATCTTATCCTTGGCGGAAATTATTACGAGCCGAACGGCCCAGGCTCGCACCGCCCCAACGCGTTGCTGATGAACGACGGTTCTGGCCGATTTGCCTATGACTCAAGCCGTGCATTGCCAGCAAAGCTATACGGCGACAAGTCCATTACCGTAGACATTGCCTGCGCTGACATGAATGGCGACGGGACGAATGATCTGTTGCTGGCATCAGACGTGAAGGCTGAAACACCCGGCCTTCAACTGCTTCTCAATGATGGCAGCGGCCGCTTTACAGATGCTAGCGCAAACCTCGGGCTGGCGTTCGCTGACACAGATAAGTGGATTGTCACGATCTTTGTCGCCGATCTCAACAATGACGGCACACCGGATATCACTTTGCGCATGAGCAGCAGTAACGGCGCAGCAAACGCGAATTCACAATCGATCTTGCTCAATCGCGGCAACGGCGTTTTCGTCAATGCCAGCAGCCAGTTCATAGCGAACTCATCCACTGGACTTGAGGTCGGCGATGTCGACGGTGATGGCGTGAGGGACCTCGTCGGTGCCTTCCACAACACGATCCGGGTGTTTAAGGGGCGCCTGCCTTAGGCTTTGGTCTCCAATTTCAGAATCTTCATGCCCAGAAGACGGCCTAGCGTCAGGGCGGGCGTGACGCTCATGCCGCCACAGACAGAGTTCCCCATCAGTTGGCCCATGCCTAACAATTCACCGGCCGCATACAGATTGCCGACGGGCTTGCCGTCCTGCTTGATGACTTCAAGGTTTTCATTCACCGCGATACCGGCATAAGACGTGAGCGCCCAGCTTTGTGTTTGCACGCCGTAGAATGGGGCTTTCGCGATTGGTAGCGGCATGTACTTGCGGCCCAAGCTGTCTTGGCCGCTCTTTTGCGCTTTGTTGTAGTCGTCGATTGTCTTTTGCAGACCGGCGGGATCGATTTTCATTTTCTCGGCCAGTTCTTGAATTGAATCGGCGCGGAAGAAATTCTTTGTATCGCCCTTCGTCAGGGCTTCAGCCGAATCCTCGGCCGTCCAGCCGCCACCCATGCCTCCGCGCACCAGCGGCGGGGCCTGTTTAAAAATCTCCGAGTCAAATACGAACCACGCGCGCTCATTCGGTTGCGCGCGCAAGCCCTGCTCGTACACATCGTGGCTGAGAACATCTTCTTGAATGAAGCGCTTGCCATCGACATTCACCAGAATTTCCCACGGCGGGCGATCGCCGGGGAAATGCCGCGCCATAGCGCGGACAGGGCCTGGGACATCATCGTCTGCCATGATAGCGCCGAACAATGGCGTGTGATTTTGGCCGCCCCGCACATATCCGCCAACAGACATGCTGAGTTTATAGCCAGCACCCAAACTGTGTGGGTAGGTCATTTGCGTATAGATTTTCGCCCCTTCAAGCTTCTCGAACATTTCGGGGTTATAAGTGTAGCCACCGCACGTCAGCACAACATTGCGCCCCAGGATGCGCTCCGTACCTTTGTCGGTTTTGACAACAACGCCTTCAACCGCACCTTTTGAGTTCGTAATCAGCTCGGCAACTTCCGTGTTGGTCATGACCGTAACCTTGCCGCTGTCGATGAGCGGTTTCAGTTGCGCTTCTAAGACCTTCAAGATCGACATGCCGCCTTCGGCCCCCCACGCATAGCGCGCATGGCTGTAGGGCTCGTGCGTTGTGCCTGTCACCGGATGACCATCACGCACCGTAAAACCGTTATCCGTCAGCCAATCGAACATCTCGCCCGCATTGAACACCGCAAGCTTCACCAGCGTTGGGTCAGCCGTATTTTTGCTGATGCGCATGATGTCGTCGTAGTGAGACTGTGCCGTATCTTCGATGCCCTTTGATTTCTGAAGTTTCGTGCCCGCTGCACTCATTTGCCCTGAAGACAAAAACAACGTACCGCCAATTGCGGCTGCCGCATCGATGATCAAAACTTTTGCACCGCGCTGACCTGCAAAAATGGCGGCTGGCAGGCCCGAATTTCCGCCGCCCACAATAATGACATCAAACTTATTGCCTGATTCATTCCCGCAGGCCGTTAAACCCAGCGCACTGGCACCAGCGGCTACCCCAGTCAGCTTCAAGACGTCGCGTTTTGATACTTTGAGCATGTTGCGGTCCTAACCTTTGAATTCGGGACCACAAAAACTCGTGTGGTCGCATACGGCGGACACGCAGCTTAGGATCGGGGCAAGCGATATTCGAGAAACACCGGCGACACAGGCCGCATTTCGGATTTTTTGCGATGACTGGATTTGGTCGGCCGGATCAGAAATGCAAAAAAAGCCCGCGAAATCATACGGGCTAACAAAATCTGATGTGAATAGGACGAAAAGGTTGGTTGCGGGGGCAGGATTTGAACCTACGACCTTCAGGTTATGAGCCTGACGAGCTACCGGGCTGCTCCACCCCGCGGCACCACGTAAAATACGCGCGTATCGCGATAACACCGGCTCAAATTGTCAAAGGAAGATGAGGCCGGCTCTTGTACCTCTGCCGTTGCGACAGAGAAGGATCTTGCATCGTGATAGGCAATACTTGCGATTTGTCAGAACGATCTGAGTTCAGAAGACCTGGCGGCGTCCTACTCTCCCGCGTCTTAAGACGAAGTACCATCGGCGCTGAGGCTTTTCACGGCCGAGTTCGGGATGGGATCGGGTGTTTCATCCTCGCCATTACCACCAGATCGTCTGAACTCAGACAGCTCAACAAATCGCAATCAAGGTTTTAATTCCAAAACACGTTTTGTGTCTTCTTGAGATAGTTAAACCAACCACTCTCGAGAGCCAGTCTGCACTGGCGTCTGAGAATACGGGTTCTCAAGTCTATCGAATAATTAGTACTGGTTAGCTGCATGCCTCGCGGCACTTCCACACCCAGCCTATCAACGTGATGGTCTATCACGATTCTCAGGGAAGCCTGGTTTTGAGGTGGGTTTCCCGCTTAGATGCATTCAGCGGTTATCCCGTCCGTACATAGCTACCCAGCGATGCTCCTGGCGGAACAACTGGTACACCAGAGGTACGTTCACCCCGGTCCTCTCGTACTAGGGGCAAATCCTCTCAAGCTTCCAACACCCACGGTAGATAGGGACCGAACTGTCTCACGACGTTCTGAACCCAACTCACGTACCACTTTAATTGGCGAACAGCCAAACCCTTGGGACCTGCTCCAGCCCCAGGATGTGATGAGTCGACATCGAGGTGCCAAACACCCCCGTCGATGTGGACTCTTGGGGGGTATCAGCCTGTTATCCCCGGCGTACCTTTTATCCGTTGAGCGATGGCCCTTCCACTTAGAACCACCGGATCACTAGAACCGACTTTCGTCTCTGCTCGACCCGTCGGTCTCGCAGTCAGGCGGGCTTATGCTCTTGCACTCATCAACCGATTTCCGACCGGTCTGAGCCCACCATCGCGCGCCTCCGTTACTCTTTCGGAGGCGACCGCCCCAGTCAAACTACCCATCATGCAATGTCCCGGACCCGGATTACGGGCCGCGGTTAGATACCAGTCACCAAAAGGGTCGTATTTCAACGTTGGCTCCACAATGGCTAGCGCCACTGCTTCAAAGCCTCCGACCTATCCTACACATCCAATGCCTAGTACCAGTGCAAAATTGTAGTAAAGGTGCACGGGGTCTTTCCGTCTGGCCGCGGGTACTCCGCATCTTCACGGAGATTTCAATTTCACTGAGTCTGTCTTGGAGACACCGGGGAAGTCGTTACGCCATTCGTGCAGGTCGGAACTTACCCGACAAGGAATTTCGCTACCTTAGGACCGTTATAGTTACGGCCGCCGTTTACCGGGGCTTCGATTCGAAGCTTGCACTTCTCCTCTTAACCTTCCGGCACCGGGCAGGCGTCAGGCCCTATACGTCGTGTTGCCACTTCGCAGAGCCCTGTGTTTTTGATAAACAGTCGCTACCCCCTAGTTTGTGCCCCTCTTCAATGGTTGCCCACCAAAGAGGCTCGCTTATCCCGAAGTTACGCGAGCAATTTGCCTAGTTCCTTCAAGACAGTTCTCTCAAGCGCCTAGGTATACTCTACCAATCCACCTGTGTCGGTTTAGGGTACGGTCTGATGCTGGTGCTATTTCCTGGCCCCCCTTCACGGCCTCTGCAATCCAATAAGCAGAGACAATTTACGGAAGGCGTCACATCCAGCTGGCCCAGGAATATTAACCTGGTTCCCATCGATTACGCCTGTCGGCCTCACCTTAGGGACCGGCTCACCCTGCGCGGATTAGCCTTGCGCAGGAACCCTTGGATTTTCGGCGAGAGTGTTTCTCACACTCTTTATCGTTACTCATGTCAGCATAGTCACTTCCGATACCTCCAGCGCACCTAACGGTACACCTTCGCAGGCTTACGGAACGCTCCGCTACCACGTAATGACCGAAGTCATCACATCCGCAGCTTCGGTAATTGGCTTAATCCCCGATACATCTTCGGCGCAGGGCGGCTTAATTAGACCAGTGAGCTGTTACGCTTTCTTTAAAGGATGGCTGCTTCTAAGCCAACCTCCTGGTTGTTATGGCCTCCCCACATCCTTTCCAACTTAGCCAATATTTTGGGACCTTAGCTGGCGGTCTGGGCTGTTTCCCTTTTGGCGACGGACCTTAGCACCCGCCGCCTGTCTGCCATGTATTACTCTACGGTATTCGGAGTTTGGTTAGGTTTGGTAAGACTTGCGCCCCCCTAGCCCATCCAGTGCTCTACCCCCGTAGGTATTCGCATGACGCGCTACCTAAATAGCTTTCGCGGAGAACCAGCTATTTCCGAGTTTGATTGGCCTTTCACCCCTAATCACAGATCATCCCGTACCTTTTCAACGGTAATGAGTTCGGTCCTCCAGTGACTGTTACATCACCTTCAACCTGTCCATGACTAGATCACCCGGTTTCGGGTCTAATGCTGCATACTAGTCGCCCTTTTAAGACTCGCTTTCGCTTCGCCTACACCTAACGGCTTAAGCTTGCATGCAACACTAACTCGCTGACCCATTATGCAAAAGGTACGCCGTCGCGCCTCAAGGACGCTCCGACTGCTTGTAGACATCC